>NZ_MIIV01000110.1:0-37097 GCF_001743015.1 Shigella sp. FC1567 | reverse complement strand
GAGCAGGTACCGGCATCCACGTTACAGACGGTCCCGGCAAAAGTGCCTGACCTGACCCCTATTAGCGGTTACCAGCGCCCCACCAGACCCGGTGACATCCCCCCCCGGATCATGGACGACTGGGGGCAGTAATCATGCCGGGTCTGGCTGGCTAACACCCCATTATAAGGGGTACGAATAAAGTAACGGGGGATGGACATTTTTATTTCGAAAAAGATGCGCAATTTCATTTTATTAGCGCAAACCAATAATATTGCCCGGGCGGCAGAAAAAATCCATATGACGGCTTCGCCATTTGGTAAAAGCATTGCCGCGCTGGAAGAACAAATTGGCTATACGCTATTTACCCGCAAAGATAATAATATCAGCCTCAATAAAGCCGGTCAGGAACTGTATCAAAAACTGTTCCCGGTTTATCAACGACTTTCTGCGATTGATAATGAAATCCATAACTCAGGGCGTCGTTCACGAGAAATTGTGATTGGCATAGATAATACTTATCCGACAATTATTTTCGATCAGTTGATTAGTCTCGGAGATAAGTATGAAGGCGTGACCGCCCAGCCAGTTGAGTTCAGCGAAAACGGCGTTATCGATAATCTTTTTGACCGTCAGTTAGATTTTATTATCTCCCCACAGCATGTATCTGCACGAGTTCAGGAACTGGAAAACCTGACTATCAGTGAATTACCACCGCTGCGATTGGGCTTTCTCGTTTCTCGCCGTTATGAAGAGCGTCAAGAGCAAGAGCTGCTTCAGGAGCTGCCCTGGCTACAAATGCGCTTTCAAAACCGGGCTAACTTCGAAGCAATGATTGATGCGAATATGCGACCTTGTGGGATCAATCCCACCATTATTTATCGTCCCTACAGTTTTATGGCCAAAATCAGCGCCGTGGAGCGCGGACATTTTCTGACGGTGATCCCGCATTTTGCCTGGCGACTGGTGAATCCGGCAACGCTGAAATATTTTGATGCGCCGCACAGGCCGATGTATATGCAGGAATATCTTTATTCAATCAGAAATCATCGTTATACCGCCACGATGCTTCAGCATATTGCTGAAGATCGTGACGGGACAAACCATTAACCCAGCATCGAGCCGGTTGCAATTAAATTACGGTGTAAGTCGAAGACGTGGCTAAGATCGTGGTGAATATGTCCGCCGGGCGCATTTTCCAGATAGCGATGCAGATAATCCCGATACATAGGATGTGCACAATTATCAATGATAGTGCGGGCGCGTTGAAGCGGGGAAAGACCGCGCAGATCGGCGATCCCTTGTTCGGTGATGATCACTTTGACGCTGTGTTCGCTGTGATCAACATGGCTGCACATTGGCACGACGGTTGAGATCTTGCCTTCTTTAGCAATCGACGGAGCCATAAAGATCGACAGATACGCGTTGCGTTCAAAATCACCGCTGCCGCCGATGCCGTTCATCAGATCGACCCCGGCTACGTGCGTTGAATTTGCATGCCCGTAAATATCAAACTCCAGGCCGACGTTCAGAGCGATGACGCCCAGACGACGGATGATTTCCGGGTTATTGGAAATCTCCTGCGGACGCAACACAATGCGGCTGGCAAAGTAATCCATATTGTCGTAAATCTTGCGCAGGGAATCGGCCGAGATTGTCAGGCTGGAGGCGCTGGCCCCGCTGATTTTGTCGGTTTCCAGTAAATGCACCACCGATTCCTGTAGCACTTCCGAATACATCATGAACGGAGGAATTTCCGGGTTTTCCCCCAGACGCGCCATTACCGCATTATTGATATTGCCCACGCCACTTTGCAGCGGCAGAAATTCCGGCGGAATACGCCCATGCGCCATTTCCTGCAATAAGAACGTGACCACGTTATCGGCAATCTGCTGGCACATGGGATTTTGCTTATCCAGCATATTACCGGCGTCGGGCAAGTTGGTTTCCACGACGGCGACAATCTTTTTCGGATCGATTTGCACATAGCGGGTACCGACGCGATCCATTGCATGGAAGATCGACACGCTATTGCGCCGCGGTGGCGCGCCAGGAATCACAATATCTGCCAGTTCTGCAACGCGCGGATCGTGATAGTGATTAAGTTCAATGATCACTTTCTTCGCTCGCAGCAGCCAGGTCGGCGCATTACCGATCCCGCTGGTTAACCAGACTCGACCATCCGGTGCCAGTGCCGATGCTTCAATGACGGCAACATCAATGTCGCCGAAGAAACCGTAATTGACCATTTGCGCCACTTCGCTCAAATGCAGGTCAACGAAACTCACCGCGCCCTGATTGATCTTTTTACGTAAACCGGACGATGTTTGATATGGCGCACGCCAGGAAACAGCATCGGCGTCAGAAAGTACATCGTCAGCGGCGGCGCTGATTGACGCCCCCGTCAGCAGGCGAATTTGATACGGCTTTTTGGCCTCATGCTGTTCGTTAGCTCTGCGGGCAATCGCGGTGGGTAGGGCTTTCGGCGAACCCGCCGGGGTAAAGCCGCTAAATGCCACCATGTCGTTATGCTGGATAATTTCTGCCGCTTCATCGGCGGTCATCCTTGTCCACTGAGTTTCCATTTTTACTCCTTCGTTCGCAGGGATTAATGACCAACGAAATTAGGTTTACGTTTTTCGAGGAAAGCGTTCATTCCTTCCTGGTAATCTTCGCTGTCATAAACCGCGCGTCGCATCCCCTGAATACGTTCAAATTCATCGGAGTTCATGGTGTGCGCTTCGCCCAGTACACGCAGCTCTTCTTTGATAACAGCAATGGCTAACGGCGCTTTCTCAGAGATGTGGTGCGCCATTTGTAAGGTGAAATCTTCCAGTTCTTCCACTTCCACAACATGGTTGAGGATGCCGACAGCCAGCGCGCGCTGGGCGGTGATTGGCGAAGCGGTAAAAATCAGCTCTTTGACAATGTGGAAGCCCGCGTCGCGGGTCAGGTTGTGAATGCCGACCAGGTTATACGGGACGCCGAGGTTTACAGGCGTCATTGAGAAGGTTGAGGTACTGGCGGCGATGATCAGATCGGAACTCATGATCATTTCAAATGCGCCACCCCAAACACTACCTTCCACCATCGAAATGATCGGTTTCGGGAATTTTTGGATCATGCGGGTGATTTGACGCAATGGATCATCATAGGAGAGCGGATCGCGACCGCCAGACGGCAGTTCGTGAATATCGTGACCTGCGGAGAAGACTTTGGATCCACTCGGCGCGCGCAAAATGATACAGCGAATTTCCGGCCGGTTGAGATCGCTTAACGCCTGCATAAGATCATCAATAAAGACTTTACTTAAGGCATTAAGTTTTCGGCCATAGTTAAACTCAATGACCGCCACTTTGTTGATAGTGGCAACGTTCACATACTGATAAGACATAAAAATTCCTTTAATCAAAATATTGCGTCTGGATAAATTCACTGAGCTGCCGCAGGCCGGTGCGCGGTGAGAGCGTATTGTTTTTGACCGCTAAAAGCGTCTGGCGGTAATAGCGATCGAAATCTTCATTCGCGAACAGGTGATTCAGTACTTCTTCTTCGGTCTGCTTACGCAGCCATTCCACCGATTGTTGTTGCCGCACTTGTTGTAAACGACCACTGGCAGTTAGCGCGGTTTTGAACTCGATGATGGCGTGCCAGATCTCATCGATTCCACGTTTTTCCAGTGCGCTACAAGTCAGAACCCGTGGCTGCCATTCGTCGTATTTACGTCGCAGAATATGCAGGGCACTCTCGTACATATGCCGGGCAATGGCGACATTGGTATGGTTATCGCCATCGTCTTTGTTGATAACGATCAGATCAGCCACTTCCATCAGCCCTTTTTTAATGCCCTGCAGATCATCGCCGCCACCGGCAATTTGCAACGAGATAAAACAGTCCACCATGCGGGCGACTTCTGTTTCCGACTGCGACGCCAACCGTTTCGACAATCACTACGTCATAACCCGCCGCTTCGCATAACAGCATTAATTCCCGCGCTCGCTGACTGGCACCGCCCAGATGACCGGAGGATGGTACCGGGCGAATAAACGCCGCTTCGGCACGCGCCAGGTCATTCATGCGGATTTTATCCCCGAGAATGCTACCGCCAGTGACCGGGCTGCTGGGATCGACCGCAATAACCGCGACCTTTAATCCCTCTCGAATCAACAACATGCCAAAGGCCTCAAGAAAGGTACTTTTCCCCGCGCTGGGGGTGCCGGTAACGCCCAGTCGCAGGGTGTTACCGCAGTACGGCATAATGGCATCAAGCAGCTGCGTACTTAGTGCCTGATGACGCGGGTGACGGCTTTCCACCAGCGTCATGGCCTGGGCGAGTGTGGCACGCTCACCCTGACGTAAGCGGCGAATACTTTCTGCCAGCGTGGCTTCATTAATCATGATGCTGGCTTATCAGATTCAGTACGTCGCGCACACTGTCGAGCATAGGTGTACCTGGACCATAAATCGCCGCCACGCCGCGCTCTTGCAGGAAGGCGTAATCCTGCGGTGGAATGACGCCACCGGCGACTACGCAGATATCTTCGCGTCCCCATTTTTTCAGCGCCTCGACCAGTTCCGGGATCAGCGTTTTATGACCGGCAGCCAGTGAGGATGCGCCCACTACGTGAACGTCATTTTCTACTGCCAGGCGGGCGATCTCTTCAGGTGTAGAGAACATCGGGCTTAAATCTACGTCGAAACCGAGATCGGAATAGGCGCTGGCGATCACTTTCGAGCCGCGATCGTGCCCATCCTGGCCCATTTTGGCGATCAGAATGCGCAGGCGACGACCATTGTCGGCAAGGAACTGCTCCGTTTGCGCAACAATGGCATCGAACTCGGAGGCCGATTTCTCAGATTGATGATAGCTTTGCGCAATCACGCCGGTAACACACAGGCTTGGCACCAGATAACGGTCGAAAGCGGCTTCCAGCGCATCGGAAATTTCACCCAGGGTGGCGCGAACGCGAGCGGCATTAACAGCGGCAGCCAGCAGGTTTTCGTTATGCTGTGCGGCGTGAGTCAGGGCGTTCAACGCGGCGGTTACGGCGGCATCATCACGGGTGGCGCGAATGCGTTCCAGCGAAGCAATTTGCTCGTTACGCACCATCACGTTGTCGATCTCAAGTACATCGGTTTCGTCTTCGTGATCCAGTTTGTACTTGTTGACACCAACGATGACACGTTTGCCCTGGTCGATAAGCGACTGTTCGCGCGCTGAGGCCTATTCGATCATTCGTTTTGGCAGACCTGCTTCGATCGCTTTCGCCATACCACCGGCTTCGTCGATCTGTTGGATAATAGCTCTGGCTTGTTTGACGATTTGATCGGTCAGCGACTCAATGTAATAGGATCCGGCCAGTGGATCGACGGTGCGGCAGAGTTCTGATTCTTCCTGGATGATGATCTGGGTGTTGCGGGCAATGCGTGCTGAGAAATCGGTAGGCAAACCAAGCGCTTCGTCAAAGGCGTTGGTATGCAGTGACTGAGTACCGCCCAGCGTCGCAGCCAGTGCTTCAATGGTGGTGCGGATAACGTTGTTATACGGATCCTGTTCAGTCAGGCTCCAGCCTGAGGTCTGGCAGTGGGTACGCAGCGCCAGTGATTTCGGGTCCTGTGCGCCAAATCCACTGACCGCTTCGCTCCATAAATAACGTGCCGCACGCAACATGGCGACGTTCATAAACAGATCCATGCCGATGCCGAAGAAGAACGACAGGCGAGGAGCGAAGTCATCAATTTTCAGTCCGGCAGAGATTGCTGCTTTGATGTACTCAATCCCATCAGCGAGCGTAAATGCTACCTGCTGCACGCAGTTGGCACCCGCTTCACCCATGTGGTAACCGCTGATACTGATGGTATTAAATCGCGGCATGTTGCCGGAACACCAGGCGATGATGTCGGCGATAATGCGCATTGACGGTTTTGGCGGGTAAATATAGGTGTTGCGGCAGAGGTACTCTTTGAGGATATCGTTCTGAATGGTGCCGGTCAGTTTATCAGGTGTAACACCTTGCTCTTCCGCGGCGACGATATAAAACGCCAGTACTGGTAGCACTGCGCCATTCATGGTCATCGAAACCGACATTTTATCCAGCGGGATCTGGTCGAACAGGACTTTCATATCTTCCACGGTGTCGATAGCGACGCCCGCTTTGCCGACGTCGCCCGCCACGCGCGGGTTATCGGAGTCGTAGCCTCGGTGGGTGGCAAGGTCAAACGCAACGGAAAGACCTTTTTGCCCGGCGGCCAGGTTACGGCGATAAAAAGCGTTGGACTCTTTTGCTGTTGAAAAACCAGCATACTGACGGATGGTCCACGGTTGGGCGGTATACATAGTGGCACGCGGGCCACGAACGTAGGGCGGCAAACCAGGAAGGGTACCTGTCACCTCCAGATTATCGAGATCGGCTTCGGTATACAGCGGCTTGATGGTGATCCCTTCCGCGGTTTGCTGAACCAGCGAGTCGACAGTTTTCTCCCGACGGCTCAATTCCTTGTTGGCAAGCTGTTGCCACTCCTGCACGTTAGACATTATTTGCTCCGTAAAACGCAATCAAAATGAGGGTATTTGCGCCTACGGTGAGCTTTTTACGTGGGTTTGTCGCCAGCAAAAAAAATGCATTCAGACGTCGTTTTTTGCCGCCTGAGATTTGTCTATTTTGTGATGTGATTCAAGGAATACAAAAAGAAGTGAGGACAACGCCTGATATGTGCTATCAGGCATTATTTGATGGATTAATCCTGACGAAGGACTTTGTGACCATAATCGAGCAACGCATCAGTGACTTTACGCATCATGCGGCTTTCAGGAGCAAAGCGGTGCCAGTAGAGCATCCGGCGTTGAAATAGCCCTGGCGTTAAGTCAATCAGTTCACCGCTGGCTAGTTCTTTCTCGATTTGCAGGTGCGGGATCATACAGCAGGTGGTGCCCTGGCGAGCAAGTTGCACGAACGCTTCTGAAGAATTAACGATATGGCAGGGCACGCTGCCTGGAGGCAGATCGAAGTTTTGCTGCAAAAAGGCCTGGTGCATATCGTCAAGATGGTCAAAGGCGACCACAGGTGCTTTCAATAATGCCGAACGCGTTACGCCGTTAGGGAAATATTTTTCGGCAAACGGTTTTGAGCTGACGAACAGATAGTCAAGCGCACCGAGCTTATCGACAAGGCAACTCGGCAGCGCCTGATGTTGAATACTCACCGCGCCGACCACTTCGCCGCGGCGCAGACGTTCCTGAGTACGGGTTTCATCTTCTACCTGCAAGTTGAGGCGGATAGGCGAATCAGCCAATACAGGAGCCAGTGCCGGAAGCAACCACGTCGCCAGACTGTCGGCGTTGACCGCCAGTGAAAGCAGCAGCGGAGTCGAACCGGTTTGTTCATCGCCCAGCCACTCTTCTTCCAGCAACTCCACCTGGCGCAGCAGTGCCAGCAGTTTTTGCCCTTGTTCCGTCGGGCGCGGCGGTACGGTACGCACCAACAGCGGCTGCCCGAACATATTTTCCAGTTGCTTAATGCGCTGTGAGACGGCTGATTGTGTAATGCACAGCTTTTGTGCCGCGCGCTCAAATCCTCGTTCACGTATCACCGCATCCAGTGCCTGTAATGTTCTGTAGTCCGGGCGTTTCATTGCTGTTGTCTGCTCCTGGTAAATGCTTTTTCCTGCACTATGACACAATTTTGTGTCAGGTTGCATATACCGCAGCCGTCGGCGGGTAACATTTGTATCAATGGTTAAACGCGCAGCTTAAAAGATCAGGGATTTGCGCTATTGCATTTCGCTTAGCGACTTCGCGCCCTGGTTATGTTGAATGGCGTGGCGTTATTGCCTCTGTTCGCACCGTGGAGCGGCATACCCAGACCGTTGTATGCTTTATTTGCGGGGCGAAAGGGGATGCCCGCCATTGCGCGATATTTTATGGATGAGTTAACCACCCGGCTTGCCAACGGGGTCTGAATCGCTTTTTTTGTATATAATGCGTGTGAAATTTCATACCACAGGCGAAACGATCATGACGCAGGATGAATTGAAAAAAGCAGTAGGATGGGCGGCACTTCAGTATGTTCAGCCCGGCACCATTGTTGGTGTAGGTACAGGTTCCACCGCCGCACACTTTATTGACGCGCTCGGCACGATGAAAGGCCAGATTGAAGGGGCCGTTTCCAGTTCAGATGCTTCCACTGAAAAACTGAAAAGCCTCGGCATTCACGTTTTTGATCTCAACGAAGTCGACAGCCTTGGCATCTACGTTGATGGCGCAGATGAAATCAACGGCCACATGCAAATGATCAAAGGCGGCGGCGCGGCGCTGACCCGTGAAAAAATCATTGCTTCGGTTGCGGAAAAATTTATCTGTATTGCCGACGCCTCCAAGCAGGTTGATATTCTGGGTAAATTCCCGCTGCCAGTAGAAGTTATCCCGATGGCACGTAGTGCAGTGGCGCGCCAGCTGGTGAAACTGGGCGGTCGTCCGGAATACCGTCAGGGCGTGGTGACCGATAATGGCAACGTGATCCTCGACGTCCACGGCATGGAAATCCTTGACCCGATAGCGATGGAAAACGCCATAAATGCGATTCCTGGCGTGGTGACTGTTGGCTTGTTTGCTAACCGTGGCGCGGACGTTGCGCTGATTGGCACACCTGACGGTGTCAAAACCATTGTGAAATGATCTGACGGGGGAACCTCCCCCGTTAAAAAAATTCTCTTCATTAAATTTGGTGACATGTGTCACGTTTTTACCTGGCTATTGTCGATTGCTCTAAATAAATCCTCTAAACCAGCATATTCAACCAAGAAATACCTTTGCGTGATATTTCCTCAACATCGCGACGCAAACGTTCATATTGCCGCAATATTATTTTTTGATATGTTGAAAGGCGGATGCAAATCCGCACACAACATTTCAAAGACAGGATTGGGTAAATGGCAAAGGTATCGCTGGAGAAAGACAAGATTAAGTTTCTGCTGGTAGAAGGCGTGCACCAAAAGGCGCTGGAAAGCCTTCGTGCAGCTGGTTACACCAACATCGAATTTCACAAAGGCGCGCTGGATGATGAACAATTAAAAGAATCCATCCGCGATGCCCACTTCATCGGCCTGCGATCCCGTACCCATCTGACTGAAGACGTGATCAACGCCGCAGAAAAGCTGGTCGCTATTGGCTGTTTCTGTATAGGAACAAACCAGGTTGATCTGGATGCGGCGGCAAAGCGCGGGATCCCGGTATTTAACGCACCGTTCTCAAATACGCGCTCTGTTGCGGAGCTGGTGATTGGCGAACTGCTGCTGCTATTGCGCGGCGTGCCGGAAGCCAATGCTAAAGCGCACCGTGGCGTGTGGAACAAACTGGCGGCGGGTTCTTTTGAAGCGCGCGGCAAAAAGCTGGGTATCATCGGCTACGGTCATATTGGTACGCAATTGGGCATTCTGGCTGAATCGCTGGGAATGTATGTTTACTTTTATGATATTGAAAATAAACTGCCGCTGGGCAACGCCACTCAGGTACAGCATCTTTCTGACCTGCTGAATATGAGCGATGTGGTGAGTCTGCATGTACCAGAGAATCCGTCCACCAAAAATATGATGGGCGCGAAAGAAATTTCACTAATGAAGCCCGGCTCGCTGCTGATTAATGCTTCGCGCGGTACTGTGGTGGATATTCCGGCGCTGTGTGATGCGCTGGCGAGCAAACATCTGGCGGGGGCGGCAATCGACGTATTCCCGACGGAACCGGCGACCAATAGCGATCCATTTACCTCTCCACTGTGTGAATTCGACAACGTACTTCTGACGCCACACATTGGCGGTTCGACTCAGGAAGCGCAGGAGAATATCGGCCTGGAAGTTGCGGGTAAATTGATCAAGTATTCTGACAATGGCTCAACGCTCTCTGCGGTGAACTTCCCGGAAGTCTCGCTGCCACTGCATGGTGGTCGTCGTCTGATGCACATCCACGAAAACCGTCCGGGCGTGCTAACTGCGCTGAACAAAATCTTCGCCGAGCAGGGCGTCAACATCGCCGCGCAATATCTACAAACTTCCGCCCAGATGGGTTATGTAGTTATTGATATTGAAGCTGACGAAGACGTTGCCGAAAAAGCGCTGCAGGCAATGAAAGCTATTCCGGGTACCATTCGCGCCCGTCTGCTGTACTAATTCCCCTTCTCTGAAAATTAACGGGCAGGTCACTGACTTGCCCGTTTTTTTATCCCTTCTCCACACCGTTGCCGCGTTGCGCATTCTACTTTGCGAGTCTGCTCCAGAAAATAAATCAAAGTCAGATCAATGCGTTGTGTTTATTTAATGGGGATTTACGATGGCGGGACAGTATGGGGCTGTAACGGTAAAGCCCTCACCGAAGCGAGGGCTTAAAGGAGAAGGGTTATGATGCGACTTGTCATCATACTGATTGTACTGTTACTGATAAGTTTCGGAGCTTATTAACAGTCAGTCTCTGGGGAGGAGTCATCCTCCCTTACCCTTACTCACTAAATTAGGTCAAAGAATCAACGATGTCAATCAGGCGATGCGGGGTGCATCGCCCTGAACCGAACTTTTTGATAGCCACTTCATCGCCCACGTTTACTGCCGTAATAGATCCTTTTTCCCAAAAATTATCTCTGTTTTGCATGGGGTTTTTCGAACACGCTCGAAGAAAAGATTTAAAGGTAGATCAATGCGTTGTGGTTATTTAAAGAGAGCTTACGATAGCTGGGCAGCATGGGGCTGTAACGGTAAAGCCCTCACCGAAGCGAGGGCTTGAAGGAGAAGGGTTATGATGCGACTTGCCATCATACTGATTGTACTGTTACTCATAAGTTTCCCAGCTTATTAACAGTCAGTCACAGGGGAGGAGCAATCCTCCCTTACCCTTACTCACTAAATTAGGTTAAAGAATCAACGATGTCAATCAGGGCGATGCAGGTGTATCGCCCTTACCACTCCCAGACTTTCGACGGTGTAACCACCGCAGGAAGAGGGATATCCCACTCTTCAACGGGGAGTTTTTCCACCAACTGACAATCATGCGCATAACCCACCGGTTGCGTTTTATAGTGCTGCCAGTTTTGTAAGGTCCGATCATAAAAACCACCGCCCATTCCCAGGCGCTGACCGTACTCATCAAAGGCGACCAGCGGTGTGATCAGCACGTCTAATCGGGAAAGGGGTAGCACGTCACGCACATCCAGTTTTGGCTCATGGATTTTCAACCTGTTCATCACCAGTTCGCTTTGCGGATGGTAATTCAGGAACAGCAAATTACCAGCACTAAAGGGATGCAAAACTGGAAGATATACGCGCTTACCGGCGCGCCAGAGTTGTTCTATTAGCGGCTGGGTGTCGAGTTCACCATCAAAAGAGAGGAATACAGCGACCGTATGCGCCATCACCACCGGGGGATAAGTCATCATCCGGGTAGCGGCTTGTTGACCCATTTCCTGCTGTTGTTCCGGCGTTAACGCACGACGACGTTGCCGAATCATTTTGCGGATTTCTTGTCGGGATAATGTCAGTGGGAGTTCTGGTAGTTGCGTCATGGCTGGTGCCAGATAAGAAGGGAATCTCCGAGATGCCGCCGCAGGCTGTAACCCTTGAACCCTTGGTTCAAGGTGAATGTGTCGTCGCAGTTTTAAGGCTTCTCGGACGGACCGAGCATGCTCACCAACCGCGGAGCGCCACATTCTTGTGGTATGAAATATCGGCTCAGGGGACTGGCCCGCTTGCGAACATCTCAGAGAAATTTTGTCTTCACGGTTACTCTACCACAGTAAACCGAAAAGTGTCATTCAAAGTTTTGGTTAGTTTTTTCGGTGATGCGACCTTGTTCAAGTAACGCTTGTTCTATGGTCTGCTGCAGCATCCGAATACGCTGTTCCATACTTGCCGCGTAGTCACGAGTCTTCGCTTTTTCTTGCGCTAACTCATAGCTGATATTCAATGCGGCAATGAAGACCAACTGTTCAGTATTTGTGACTCTAGTGCGTTCTTTCAGATCTTGCAACCGTTGGTTCAGATCGTCCGCTGCCTGATTCAACGCATCCCTTTGGTCAGGCGGGCAGTTCACACGCAGTGAACGGCCAAAAATTTGGATATCGACGGGTTGTGCAGACATGCCACCTTCCTGCTGATTGACTGCGCTGCCTTCGTCTTTAGACCCATGGTCTGCGAAGGGGCGACACTATAGCTACCCTGATGAGAAGAGACAAGCCCTTTTCTGGTCCACCAGGGCCCAAAGTGGTAGCATATCATGAATATTCCTCCCTTTGACGACGAATGCTTATGTCTATACAGAACGAAATGCCTGGTTACAACGAAATGAACCAGTATCTGAACCAACAAGGGACGGGTCTGACCCCTGCCGAGATGCATGGTTTAATCAGTGGGATGATATGTGGCGGTAACGATGACAGCTCATGGCTGCCGCTACTTCACGACCTGACGAACGAAGGCATGGCTTTCGGTCATGAGCTGGCACAGGCACTGCGTAAAATGCACTCTGCCACCAGCGATGCCCTGCAGGATGACGGCTTCCTTTTTCAGCTTTATCTGCCTGATGGCGATGATGTCAGCGTTTTCGATCGGGCTGATGCATTGGCAGGTTGGGTCAATCACTTCCTGCTTGGTCTTGGCGTTACGCAACCGAAGCTGGATAAAGTGACCGGCGAAACCGGTGAAGCTATCGACGATCTGCGTAACATTGCGCAACTGGGTTACGACGAAGACGAAGATCAGGAAGAGCTTGAAATGTCGCTTGAAGAGATCATCGAATACGTTCGTGTTGCCGCGCTGTTATGCCACGACACCTTTACTCATCCGCAACCGACCGCGCCAGAAGTACAAAAACCGACTCTACACTAAAAACAAAAAACGTAAGGAGAGTGTTATGAGTGAGATATCCCGGCAAGAGTTTCAGCGTCGCCGTCAGGCCCTGGTGGAGCAAATGCAACCCGGCAGCGCCGCGCTGATTTTTGCTGCACCAGAAGTAACACGTAGCGCCGACAGCGAATACCCCTATCGTCAGAACAGTGACTTCTGGTACTTCACCGGCTTTAACGAACCGGAAGCGGTGCTGGTGCTGATTAAAAGCGATGACACTCATAACCACAGCGTTCTGTTTAACCGCGTTCGCGACCTGACGGCGGAGATCTGGTTTGGCCGTCGCTTAGGCCAGGATGCCGCGCCAGAGAAACTGGGCGTTGACCGCGCACTGGCATTCAGCGAAATCAATCAGCAACTTTATCAACTACTTAACGGCCTGGATGTGGTTTACCATGCCCAGGGCGAATATGCATATGCTGATGAAATCATGAACAGTGCGCTGGAAAAACTGCGTAAAGGTTCGCGGCAAAATCTCACCGCACCGGCAACGATGATCGACTGGCGTCCTGTTGTTCATGAAATGCGCCTGTTCAAATCGCCAGAAGAGATTGCCGTACTCCGCCGCGCGGGAGAAATCACCGCCATGGCACATACACGGGCGATGGAAAAATGCCGTCCGGGAATGTTCGAGTACCATCTGGAAGGCGAAATTCACCACGAATTTAACCGCCACGGTGCGCGCTATCCGTCCTATAACACCATTGTCGGCAGCGGTGAAAACGGCTGCATTCTGCACTACACCGAAAACGAGAGTGAACTGCGCGACGGTGACCTGGTGTTGATTGACGCGGGTTGTGAATACAAAGGTTACGCGGGCGATATTACCCGCACCTTCCCGGTCAACGGCAAATTCACCCAGGCCCAGCGTGAAATCTACGACATTGTGCTGGAGTCTCTCGAAACCAGCCTGCGCCTGTATCGTCCGGGAACTTCCATTCTGGAAGTCACTGGTGAAGTGGTGCGCATCATGGTTAGCGGCCTGGTAAAACTCGGCATTCTGAAAGGTGATGTTGATGAACTGATCGCTCAGAATGCCCATCGTCCTTTCTTTATGCATGGCCTTAGCCACTGGTTAGGGCTAGATGTCCATGACGTTGGCGTTTATGGTCAGGATCGCTCGCGCATTCTGGAACCGGGCATGGTACTGACCGTAGAGCCAGGGCTGTATATTGCGCCGGATGCAGAAGTGCCAGAACAATATCGCGGTATCGGCATTCGTATTGAAGACGACATTGTGATTACCGAAACCGGTAACGAAAACCTCACCGCCAGCGTGGTGAAAAAGCCGGAAGAAATCGAAGCGTTGATGGCTGCTGCGAGAAAGCAATGAGCGTAATCATCGTCGGTGGCGGCATGGCGGGCGCGACGCTGGCGCTGGCTATTTCCCGGTTAAGTCACGGGGCGCTGCCGGTACATTTGATTGAAGCGACTGCGCCAGAGTCACATGCTCATCCGGGCTTTGATGGACGAGCGATAGCGCTGGCGGCGGGTACCTGTCAGCAACTGGCGCGCATCGGCGTCTGGCAATCTCTGGCGGATTGCGCAACTGCCATCACCACCGTGCATGTCAGCGATCGTGGTCACGCTGGATTTGTCACCCTCGCCGCAGAAGATTACCAACTGGCGGCGCTGGGACAGGTTGTCGAATTGCACAATGTCGGGCAACGGCTGTTTGCATTGCTGCGTAAAGCACCTGGCGTAACGCTGCATTGCCCTGATCGCGTGGCTAACGTTGCCCGTACTCAGAGTCACGTTGAAGTGACGCTGGAGAGTGGCGAGACGCTGACGGGCCGCGTGCTGGTAGCAGCTGATGGCACCCATTCAGCGTTAGCCACCGCGTGCGGCGTTGACTGGCAGCAGGAGCCTTACGAACAACTGGCCGTGATTGCCAACGTTGCGACTTCCGTTGCGCACGAAGGCCGCGCTTTTGAACGCTTCACGCAACATGGCCCGCTGGCGATGTTGCCGATGTCTGACGGACGCTGTTCGCTGGTCTGGTGTCATCCACTGGAACGGCGCGAAGAGGTGCTGTCGTGGAGCGACGAGAAGTTTTGCCGTGAACTCCAGTCGGCCTTTGGCTGGCGACTTGGAAAAATTACCCACGCCGGTAAACGCAGTGCTTATCCGCTGGCGTTAACCCGCGCCGCCAGAGCTATTACCCATCGTACCGTGCTGGTGGGCAATGCGGCGCAAACTCTGCACCCGATTGCCGGGCAAGGGTTTAACCTCGGTATGCGAGATGTCATGAGCCTTGCGGAAACCCTGACTCAGGCGCATGAGCGCGGAGAAGACATCGGTGATTACGGCATATTGTGCCGCTATCAGCAGCGTCGACAGAGCGATCGCGAAGCAACCATCGGCGTCACGGACAGCCTGGTACATCTTTTTGCCAACCGTTGGGCACCGCTGGTTGTCGGGCGCAACATCGGACTGATGACGATGGAATTATTCACCCCGGCACGCGATGTGCTGGCGCAGCGCACCCTCGGTTGGGTGGCGCGTTGAAGGCGGTTTTAAGGAATAAACAATGCAATGTGTTGATGTAGCCATTGTTGGTGGCGGCATGGTGGGGCTGGCGGTTGCCTGCGGCTTACAGGGGAGCGGCTTACGCGTTGCCGTACTGGAGCAGCGCGTACCGGAACCTCTGGCGGCGGATGCACCACCACAACTGCGCGTTTCGGCTATCAATGCCGCCAGCGAAAAATTACTCACCCGTCTTGGCGTCTGGCAGGACATTCTCTCTCGTAGGGCCAGTTGTTATCACGGTATGGAAGTGTGGGACAAAGACAGTTTTGGTCACATTTCGTTTGACGATCAAAGCATGGGCTATAGCCATCTTGGGCATATCGTTGAAAACTCAGTGATTCACTACGCGCTGTGGAACAAAGCGCAGCAGTCGTCAGATATCACTCTGTTGGCCCCCGCAGAATTACAGCAGGTCGCCTGGGGAGAAAATGAAACTTTCCTGACGCTGAAAGATGGCAGCATGTTAACGGCGCGTCTGGTGATTGGCGCGGACGGTGCTAATTCCTGGTTGCGCAACAAAGCAGATATTTCGCTGACTTTCTGGGATTATCAGCATCACGCGCTGGTAGCGACCATTCGCACGGAAGAACCGCATGATGCGGTGGCGCGGCAGGTTTTCCATGGCGAAGGCATTCTGGCCTTTTTACCGCTTAGCGATCCGCATCTTTGCTCAATTGTCTGGTCACTGTCGCCAGAGGAAGCGCAGCGGATGCAGCAGGCAAGTGAAGATGAATTTAATCGCGCGTTAAATATCGCTTTTGATAATCGCCTGGGCTTATGCAAGGTTGAGAGCGCGCGTCAGGTGTTCCCACTGACGGGGCGTTATGCGCGCCAGTTTGCCGCGCACCGTCTGGTGCTAGTGGGCGACGCCGCGCATACCATTCACCCGCTGGCGGGGCAGGGAGTAAATCTCGGCTTTATGGATGCTGCAGAGCTGATTGCTGAACTGAAACGGTTGCATCGTCAGGGGAAAGACATCGGGCAGTACATTTACCTGCGCCGGTATGAGCGTAGCCGCAAGCACAGTGCGGCGCTGATGCTGGCTGGTATGCAGGGATTCCGCGATCTGTTTTCCGGTACCAATCCGGCGAAAAAACTGCTGCGTGATATTGGTTTGAAACTGGCCGACACGCTTCCTGGCGTTAAACCACAACTTATCCGCCAGGCAATGGGATTAAACGATTTGCCTGAATGGCTGCGTTAAAAATTTCTCTTCTGCTGTTTATTTGATACCCATCACACTTTCATCTCCCGGTTTTTTCGCCGGGAGATTTTCCTCATTTGAAATAAACTAATTTCACCTCCGTTTTCGCATTATATTTTCTAATGTCATTATTTTTTGATTTAGTGTTTTTTGACATTTTTTTAGCTCTTAATATTGCCTTATTCAAATTAGCTTTCTAATGGCATCATCTTTATATAGAAACTGGTGTGTTTTTTGGTTTTTTATTCTGTCGCGATTTTGGCGTTTTTTAACCATAAGCTAATGTGATGATCAATTTTACCTTATGGTTAACAGTCTGTTTCGGTGGTAAGTTCAGGCAAAAGAGAACGATTGCGTTGGGGACCGGGAGTGGCTCCGATGCTGGGTTTCGTGGTGATAATTTCACCATGAAAAGTTGTCAGCCCCGCTTATTCAATGAGGACAAGATGGCACAACAGACTCCTTTGTACGAACAACACACGCTTTGCGGCGCTCGCATGGTGGATTTCCACGGCTGGATGATGCCGCTGCATTACGGTTCGCAAATCGACGAACATCATGCGGTACGTACCGATGCCGGAATGTTTGATGTGTCACATATGACCATCGTCGATCTCCGCGGCAGCCGCACCCGGGAGTTTCTGCGTTATCTGCTGGCGAACGATGTGGCGAAGCTCACCAAAAGCGGCAAAGCCCTTTACTCGGGGATGTTGAATGCCTCTGGCGGTGTGATAGATGACCTCATCGTCTACTACTTTACTGAAGATTTCTTCCGCCTCGTTGTTAACTCCGCCACCCGCGAAAAAGACCTCTCCTGGATTACCCAACACGCTGAACCTTTCGGCATCGAAATTACCGTTCGTGATGACCTTTCCATGATTGCCGTGCAAGGGCCGAATGCGCAGGCAAAAGCTGCCACACTGTTTAATGACGCCCAGCGTCAGGCGGTGGAAGGGATGAAACCGTTCTTTGGCGTGCAGGCGGGCGATCTGTTTATTGCCACCACTGGTTATACCGGTGAAGCGGGCTATGAAATTGCGCTGCCCAATGAAAAAGCGGCCGATTTCTGGCGTGCGCTGGTGGAAGCGGGTGTTAAGCCATGTGGCTTGGGCGCGCGTGACACGCTGCGTCTGGAAGCGGGCATGAATCTTTATGGTCAGGAGATGGACGAAACTATTTCTCCTTTAGCCGCCAACATGGGCTGGACTATCGCCTGGGAACCGGCAGATCGTGACTTTATCGGTCGTGAAGCCCTGGAAGTGCAGCGTGAGCATGGTACAGAAAAACTGGTTGGTCTGGTGATGACCGAAAAAGGCGTGCTGCGTAATGAACTGCCGGTACGCTTTACCGATGCGCAGGGCAACCAGCATGAAGGCATTATCACCAGCGGTACTTTCTCCCCGACGCTGGGTTACAGCATTGCGCTGGCGCGCGTGCCGGAAGGTATTGGCGAAACGGCGATTGTGCAAATTCGCAACCGTGAAATGCCGGTTAAAGTGACAAAACCTGTTTTTGTGCGTAACGGCAAAGCCGTCGCGTGATTTACTTTTTTGGAGATTGATTGATGAGCAACGTACCAGCAGAACTGAAATACAGCAAAGAACACGAATGGCTGCGTAAAGAAGCCGACGGCACTTACACCGTTGGTATTACCGAACATGCTCAGGAGCTGTTAGGCGATATGGTGTTTGTTGACCTGCCGGAAGTGGGCGCAACGGTTAGCGCGGGCGATGACTGCGCGGTTGCCGAATCAGTAAAAGCGGCGTCAGACATTTATGCGCCAGTAAGCGGTGAAATCGTGGCGGTAAACGACGCACTGAGCGATTCCCCGGAACTGGTGAACAGCGAACCGTATGCAGGTGGCTGGATCTTTAAAATCAAAGCCAGCGATGAAAGCGAACTGGAATCACTGCTGGATGCGACCGCATACGAAGCATTGTTAGAAGACGAGTAACGGCTTTATTCCTCTTCTGCGGGAGAGGATCAGGGTGAGGAAAATTTATGCCTCACCCTCACTCTCTTCGTAAGGAGAGAGGTTCACAATTCACTGCACGTTTCAGGAACCATCGCTCATGACACAGACGTTAAGCCAGCTTGAAAACAGCGGCGCTTTTATTGAACGCCATATCGGACCGGACGCCGCGCAACAGCAAGAAATGCTGAATGCCGTTGGCGCACAATCGTTAAACGCGCTGACCGGCCAGATTGTACCGAAAGATATTCAGCTTGCGACCCCGCCGCAGGTTGGCGCACCGGCGACCGAATACGCCGCACTGGCAGAACTCAAGGCTATTGCCAGTCGCAATAAACGCTTCACGTCTTACATCGGCATGGGTTACACCGCCGTGCAGCTACCGCCGGTTATCCTGCGTAACATGCTGGAAAATCCGGGCTGGTATACCGCGTACACTCCGTATCAACCTGAAGTCTCCCAGGGCCGCCTTGAAGCACTGCTCAACTTCCAGCAGGTAACGCTGGATTTGACTGGACTGGATATGGCCTCTGCTTCTCTTCTGGACGAGGCCACCGCTGCCGCCGAAGCAATGGCGATGGCGAAACGCGTCAGCAAACTGAAAAATGCCAACCGCTTCTTCGTGGCTTCCGATGTGCATCCGCAAACGCTGGATGTGGTCCGTACTCGTGCCGAAACCTTTGGTTTTGAAGTGATTGTCGATGACGCGCAAAAAGTGCTCGACCATCAGGACGTCTTCGGCGTGCTGTTACAGCAGGTAGGCACTACCGGTGAAATTCACGACTACACTGCGCTTATTAGCGAACTGAAATCACGCAAAATTGTGGTCAGCGTTGCCGCCGATATTATGGCGCTGGTGCTGTTAACTGCGCCGGGTAAACAGGGCGCGGATATTGTTTTTGGTTCGGCGCAACGCTTCGGCGTGCCGATGGGCTACGGTGGCCCACACGCGGCATTCTTTGCGGCGAAAGATGAATACAAACGCTCAATGCCGGGCCGTATTATCGGTGTATCGAAAGATGCAGCTGGCAATACCGCGCTGCGCATGGCGATGCAGACTCGCGAGCAACATATCCGCCGTGAGAAAGCGAACTCCAACATTTGTACTTCCCAGGTACTGCTGGCAAACATCGCCAGCCTGTATGCCGTTTATCACGGCCCGGTTGGCCTGAAACGTATCGCTAACCGCATTCACCGTTTGACCGATATCCTGGCGGCAGGCCTGCAACAAAAAGGTCTGAAGCTGCGCCATGCGCACTATTTCGACACTCTGTGTGTGGAAGTGGCCGACAAGGCGGGCGTACTGGCGCGTGCCGAAGCGGCTGAAATCAACCTGCGTAGCGATATCCTGAACGCGGTTGGGATCACCCTTGATGAAACCACCACGCGTGAAAACGTAATGCAGCTTTTCAGCGTGCTGCTGGGCGATAACCACGGGCTGGAGATCGACACGCTGGACAAAGACGTGGCTCACGACAGCCGCTCTATTCAGCCTGCGATGCTGCGCGACGACGAAATCCTCACTCATCCGGTGTTTAATCGCTACCACAGCGAAACCGAAATGATGCGCTATATGCACTCGCTGGAGCGTAAAGATCTGGCGCTGAATCAGGCGATGATCCCGCTGGGTTCCTGCACCATGAAACTGAACGCCGCCGCCGAGATGATCCCAATCACCTGGCCGGAATTTGCCGAACTGCACCCGTTTTGCCCGCCGGAACAGGCTGAAGGTTATCAGCAGATGATTGCGCAGCTGGCTGACTGGCTGGTGAAACTGACCGGTTACGACGCCGTTTGTATGCAGCCGAACTCCGGCGCACAGGGCGAATACGCGGGCCTGCTGGCGATTCGTCATTATCATGAAAGCCGCAACGAAGGGCATCGCGATATCTGCCTGATCCCGGCTTCTGCGCACGGAACTAACCCCGCTTCTGCACATATGGCAGGAATGCAGGTGGTGGTTGTGGCGTGTGATAAAAACGGCAACATCGATCTGACTGATCTGCGCGCGAAAGCGGAACAGGCGGGCGATAACCTCTCCTGTATCATGGTGACTTATCCCTCTACCCACGGCGTGTATGAAGAAACGATCCGTGAAGTGTGTGAAGTCGTGCATCAGTTCGGCGGTCAGGTTTACCTTGATGGCGCGAACATGAACGCCCAGGTTGGCATCACCTCGCCGGGCTTTATTGGCGCGGACGTTTCGCACCTCAACCTGCATAAAACTTTCTGCATTCCGCACGGCGGTGGTGGTCCGGGTATGGGACCGATCGGTGTGAAAGCGCATCTGGCACCGTTTGTACCGGGTCATAGCGTGGTGCAAATCGAAGGCATGTTAACCCGTCAGGGCGCAGTTTCTGCGGCACCGTTCGGTAGCGCCTCTATCCTGCCAATCAGCTGGATGTACATCCGCATGATGGGCGCAGAAGGGCTGAAAAAAGCAAGCCAGGTGGCAATCCTCAACGCCAACTATATTGCCAGCCGCCTGCAGGATGCCTTCCCGGTGCTGTATACCGGTCGCGACGGTCGCGTGGCGCACGAATGTATTCTCGATATTCGCCCGCTGAAAGAAGAAACCAGCATCAGCGAGCTGGATATTGCCAAGCGCCTGATCGACTACGGTTTCCACGCGCCGACGATGTCGTTCCCGGTGGCGGGTACGCTGATGGTTGAACCGACTGAATCTGAAAGCAAAGTGGAACTGGATCGCTTTATCGACGCGATGCTGGCTATCCGCGCAGAAATTGACCAGGTGAAAGCCGGTGTCTGGCCGCTGGAAGATAACCCGCTGGTGAACGCGCCGCACATTCAGAGCGAACTGGTCGCCGAGTGGGCGCATCCGTACAGCCATGAAGTTGCGGTATTCCCGGCAGGCGTGGCAGACAAATACTGGCCGACGGTGAAACGTCTGGATGATGTTTACGGCGACCGTAACCTGTTCTGCTCCTGCGTACCGATTAGCGAATACCAGTAATTCACTGATTCGACTATTTTCTAAAGGCGCTTCGGCGCCTTTTTAGTCAGATGACAAAGTACAAAAGTGCTCAGACAGTCCCCTCGCCCCTTTGGGGAGAGGGTTAGGGTGAGGGGAACAGGCCGGCACTGGCGCGAATATTTACCCTCACCCCGGCCCTCTCCCTGAAAGGGCGAGGGGAAAAGCGTGCCAACATTGAAGATTGAGCCAGTTTGTTAGCAATCTCAAAGATACGTCAACGAATTAATTTTTCTCGGAAAAACAAATGGCTATAGCACTTGTGACCGGTGGCAGTCGCGGCATCGGGCGGGCAACTGCATTACTGTTGGCGAAAGAAGAGTATACGGTGGCGGTTAATTATCAACAAAACCTCCATGCGGCGCAGGAAGTGGTGAACTTAATCACGCAAGCCGGTGGCAAGGCATTCGTGCTCCAGGCGGATATCAGCGACGAAAATCAGGTCATCGCAATGTTTACAGCAATCGATCAGCACGATGAACCGCTAGCAGCGCTGGTCAATAACGCCGGGATCTTGTTTACCCAGTGCACCGTTGAAAACCTTACCGCAGAGCGAATCAACCGAGTACTTTCCACCAACGTGACGGGATATTTTCTCTGCTGCCGCGAGGCGGTAAAACGCATGGCGCTTAAAAATGGTGGCAGTGGCGGCGCTATCGTCAATGTCTCTTCGGTGGCCTCACGGTTGGGTTCGCCAGGGGAATAGGTTGATTACGCGGCATCGAAAGGGGCGATTGATACGTTAACCACCGGACTATCGCTGGAAGTCGCCGCGCAGGGGATCCGCGTTAACTGCGTGCGGCCAGGGTTTATTTATACCGAAATGCACGCCAGCGGCGGCGAGCTTGGACGCGTCGATCGCGTTAAGTCGAACATCCCCATGCAGCGTGGTGGACAGGCAGAAGAGGTCGCGCAGGCCATTGTCTGGCTACTAAGTGATAAAGCCTCTTACGTCACGGGAAGTTTTATCGATTTGGCGGGCGGGAAATAAAACAGGGAAGTTGTCTGACCGATGCAACAAGTATTGCATCCGGTACTTCATCGACTTAAAGCTTCTCGCCGTTGCTGGCAATCACCTCTTTGTACCAGTTAAAGCTCTTCTTACGTGAACGCGACATATCGCCAGTACCGTCGTCATGTTTATTCACATAGATAAAGCCGTAGCGTTTGCTGTACTGCCCGGTAGTGAATGACACGCAGTCGATGCAGCCCCACGGTGTGTAGCCCATCAGATCCACACCATCGTAAGTCACTGCTTTTTTCATCTCTTCAATATGGGCGCGCAGGTAGTCAATGCGGTAGTCGTCGTTGATGCTGCCATCTTCTTCCACTTTGTCGTAAGCGCCAAAACCGTTTTCGACAATAAACAGCGGCCTCTGATAACGCTCATACAGTTCGCAAAGGGCATAGCGCAGACCTACTGGATCAATCTGCCAGCCCCAGTCAGACGCTTTAACATACGGGTTCGGTACGCTGCCTTCAAAACCAGAGATCGCATCGCCGGTGCCGCCTTCGGCCTTCACTGCGTTGATCATGTAATAGCTGAAACCAAGATAATCGCAGGTGCCTTCACGCAGTACATCCAGATCGCCATCTTCCATTTTGATGTTAAATCCGCGACGCTCCCACTCGTTCAACACATAGGACGGGTAATAGCCGCGTAGCTGCACATCGGTAAAGACGTAGCGTTCGCGCATCGACTCCTGAGCGAACATCACATCGTCCGGGTTACAGGAGTAAGGATAGAGCGGCACCATCGCCAGCATACAGCCGACTTTCATCTCCGGGTTAATGCGACGCGCGGCTTTCACTGCTAGGGCGCTGGCGACAAACTGGTGATGCAGCACCTGGTACATCGTCTCTTCCGGGTTGTCATGCTCGGTATACACCACGCCGGAGCAGCAGTAACCAAACAGCGGCGCACGCCAGTTACGCTGGTTGTTTATTTCGTTGAAGGTCATCCAGTATTTGACTTTATGCTTGTAGCGTTCGAATACCACTTCCGCGAAACGGACAAAGAAATCAACGACTTTACGGTTGGTCCAGCTACCGTATTGCTGCACCAGATGCAGCGGTATTTCAAAGTGGGAGAGGGTTATCACCGGTTCGATGTTGTATTTCAGCAGTTCATCGAACAGAGAGTCGTAAAACTTCAGCCCTTCTTCGTTTGGCTGAGCTTCATCACCTTTTGGAAAAATACGCGTCCAGGCGATGGAAGTCCGAAAACATTTGAAGCCCATTTCGGCAAATAGCTTGATGTCTTCCTTGTAGTGACCATAAAAATCAACGGCTTCATGGTTTGGATAGTATTTTCCTGGCAAGACTTCTTTGGTGATTTCGCGCGGCACGCCGTGTGCGCCACCGGTCAGAACGTCACAAATGCTCGGTCCTTTGCCGCCTTTGTTCCAGCCGCCTTCGACCTGATGAGCGGCAACGGCGCCACCCCATAAGAAATCTTTCGGTAAGGTGAGTTTTTTCACTATCATAGGCTCCAGATGAGTCAATTCTTACAGGAAATAGTACCATGCAGCCAAACGACATCACTTTTTCTCAACGTTTCCAGGATGACATTCTGGCTGGGCGTAAAACCATCACCATCCGCGACGAGTCTGAATCGCACTTCAAAACGGGTGATGTGCTTCGTGTCGGACGTTTTGAAGATGACGATTATTTTTGCACGATTGAAGTCACCGCAACCTCAACCGTAACGCTGGATACGCTGACGGAAAAACATGCAGAGCAGGAAAATATGACCCTGACTGAACTGATAAAGGTCATTGCCGACATCTATCCCGGTCAGACACAGTTTTATGTGATTGAATTTAAATGTCTTTAAATTGAACTCACGCCTGTTAGTTGAAATTTCTCATTTAATTTCATGATTTTTAGGAGATTAGTCTCAAATCAGAATTTATTTTAGCTAACAGGTGTTCACTGGAACTATTCTCAGTTACGCTGGAGAGGTATACATGTGCGTGTACGTTTCTCCGGAGTAAGTTATGGTTCAGAAGCCCCTCATTAAGCAGGGATATTCGCTGGCAGAGGAAATTGCCAACAGCGTCAGTCACGGCATTGGGTTGGTGTTTGGTATCGTTGGGCTGGTGTTGCTACTGGTTCAGGCGGTGGATCTCAATGCCAGCGCCACAGCGATAACCAGCTACAGCCTCTATGGCGGCAGTATGATCCTGCTGTTCCTCGCTTCGACGCTCTATCACGCCATTCCTCATCAACGGGCAAAAATGTGGCTGAAGAAATTTGACCATTGCGCTATTTACCTGTTGATTGCCGGAACCTACACGCCGTTTTTGCTGGTGGGGCTGGATTCTCCGTTAGCGCGCGGGTTGATGATTGTTATCTGGAGCCTGGCATTGCTGGGGATTCTGTTTAAACTGACCATCGCGCACCGATTCAAAATTTTATCTCTGGTGACCTATCTGGCGATGGGCTGGCTGTCGCTGGTGGTAATTTATGAAATGGCAGTTAAGCTCGCGGCGGGCAGCGTTACCTTACTGGCGGTAGGCGGCGTGGTTTATTCGCTCGGAGTGATTTTCTATGTCTGCAAACGCATTCCCTACAATCATGCCATCTGGCACGGCTTCGTGCTCGGCGGCAGTATGTGCCACTTTCTGGCGATCTATTTGTATATTGGGCAGGCGTAATGGGTATGCCTTTGTAGGCCTGATAAGACGCGCCAGCGTCGCATCAGGCATCGGAGCGCAACCGCCGGATGCGGCGTGAACGCCTTATCCGATCTACGGGCCTCGTCCCTGTTGTGATAAAGGCATCAAATCCCAGACATGATAAGACGCGTCAGCGTCGCATCAGGCGATAAATGCCTGATGCGATACAGAGATTTACTCTTCGAGTGAATACGGCAGCGGCTCGATATGCAGTGTATTCGCATCGTCGCGTACGCGGAAGATGCTGTCCGGTTCCATATCGTTATTCATGACGACCTGTACCACGACCTGACCATCTTCCAGTTTTACCGCAGCCAGCACCGTACCGGTACGACGCCAGTTCTCGCCCATTTTCAGCTCTAAGTCTTCACCAGCTTCCGGCAGTCGGCTGGCGCTACCTGCCAGCAACCAGAGCGCACGTTTATTGGCACCACGGAATTTTGCTCGCGCCACCATCTCTTGTCCGGTATAACAGCCTTTCTTAAAACTGATACCGCCCAGCGCCTGGAGATTGGTCGCCTGTGGGATAAACTGCCCGCTGTTCGCGGCATCAATCACCGGGAAACCCGCTTCAATGTTTAATGCCAGCCACTGTTGGCTATTGTTCAGTTCCGCTTCACCGCGCAGTTTATCGGTCAGCATATTGGCAGTAGCTTCATCGGTTACGATCAGGAAACGTTCTGCCGGGTGTTCAAACCATAGCAAAGTGGTCGCGCCTTCTTTAACTACCTGTTTTTCTCTCGAAGGTAGTTCACTAAAGAGATTGGCGAGCGCGGCGCGCGCCTGAAAACCGGCAACACCAAGCAGCACACGCTCGTCGTCTGCCGCGATGGTCACTTTAGAGAACACCGCATATTTTTTCAGTTCAGTCAGCTGCGGTTCACGCACGCTGCGCCGTTCAATCCACGCAAAGCCATCGCCGTCGCGGAACAGACGTAAATTGCTCCACATTTTACCTTTGGCGTCGCAATGGGCGGCGAGCAGGTGCTGATTTTCTGTCATCTGGCTGACATCTGCTGTCACCTGACCCTGCATATATTTTTCGCTGTCCGCGCCAGTAATGGTGGCAAGCGCCCAGTCATCAAGCGTCATCAGCGTCAGCGGTAAACGGGCAGAAGCCGTAGGCTGACGGGGAGGAAAAGGTGTAAAAGCCATAATAGAGTCCTGAGTTGCTTAACGGCGTATTAATAACTAATGGTAAAAGAGCTATGAGGCAATGCAAGTGCTTTCACTACGCGATCTGTGCCTTCTGCGAGGCGACTTCCAAAAAAATGAAGCTCTTGAATTGTTGTGAATTAATTTCGCGATCGCGATGGTGTTTACTGATATTCCCGTAAAAGAAGTCGAAAAACACGTTACAATAGCCGGGTACTGGATTTTCGTGAGACAGGAAGAAGATGGACATTAACAACAAAGCCCGCATTCATTGGGCATGCCGCCGTGGTATGCGCGAACTCGATATTTCAATCATGCCGTTTTTCGAACATGAGTACGACAGCTTAAGCGATGACGAAAAACGCATCTTTATTCGTCTGCTGGAATGTGACGATCCGGACCTGTTTAACTGGCTGATGAATCACGGTAAACCGGCCGATGCAGAACTGGAAATGATGGTCCGACTCATCCAGACACGGAACCGGGAACGTGGTCCTGTGGCAATCTGATTTGCGCGTCTCCTGGCGCGCACAGTGGCTTTCCTTGCTGATTCATGGGCTGGTTGCCGCTGTTATTTTACTCATGCCCTGGCCGCTCAGTTACACCCCGTTATGGATGGTGTTACTTTCGCTGGTGGTATTTGATTGCGTTCGCAGCCAGCGGCGTATTAATGCTCGCCAGGGGGAAATTCGATTGTTGATGGACGGACGTTTGCGTTGGCAAGGGCAGGAGTGGAGCATCGTCAAAGCACCGTGGATGATTAAGAGCGGCATGATGCTGCGTTTACGTTCTGATGGCGGTAAACGGCAACATTTATGGCTGGCAGCCGACAGCATGGACGAAGCTGAATGGCGGGATTTACGGCGGATTTTGTTGCAACAAGAGACGCAAAGATAAATATGACGGCAAAGCATATGCGCTAAGCCGTCAGTGAGATCAGGCGTAATGCTCTGCCATTTCGTTGAGGATTTGCTCGCACCAGCTCTGAATACGCTCGTCGCTAAGGTCATACTGGTTAGTTTCATCCAGCGCCAGACCCACGAACAGTTGCCCGTCAGCAATCACCGGTTTCGGGCTGGTAAATTCATATCCTTCCGTTGGCCAGTAGCCGACGAACTTCACGCCTTTGGTCGAGAGTTTGTCATGCAGCATACCGAGCGCATCGAGGAACCACTCGCCGTATCCCAGTTGATCGCCAAGCCCATACAGCGCAACAATTTTACCTTCAAGGTTCAGGTCGTCGAGCTGATCCCAGACGGCTTCCCAGTCTTCCTGGATTTCGCCAAAATCCCAGGTCGGGATACCCAGAATGAGCACATCGTACTGCTCCATTAATTTCGGGGAGTCGTCCTTGAGGTTATGTAAGGTCACCAGTTCTGGGCCGATAATATCGCGGATTTTTTCTGCCGCCATTTCGGTGTAACAGGTGCTGGAACCGTAAAAAAGACCCATATTCATAACGTAAGCTTCTCGATTCTGCTGTGGCTTTTGCGGCTAGTGTATCAGAATCGCTTTAGTCACGGCACAATAAGGCATAATGGATCAAATGAGTGACCATAAGGGGCGCAAGTGAAACAGGATCTGGCACGCATCGAGCAGTTTCTTGATGCTCTGTGGCTGGAAAAAAATCTGGCTGAAAATACGTTGAACGCTTACCGTCGCGATCTGTCAATGATGGTGGAGTGGTTGCATCACCGCGGGTTGACGCTGGCGACGGCGCAAAGTGACGATTTGCAGGCATTACTGGCAGAACGGCTAGAGGGCGGGTATAAAGCCACCAGCTCAGCGCGTTTGCTGAGTGCAGTGCGCCGATTGTTCCAGTATCTTTATCGCGAAAAGTTTCGTGAAGACGATCCCAGTGCGCATCTCGCTTCACCGAAATTGCCACAGCGTTTGCCAAAAGATTTAAGCGAAGCGCAGGTCGAACGTTTATTACAGGCACCATTAATTGATCAGCCACTGGAGCTACGCGATAAAGCCATGCTTGAAGTGTTGTATGCTACCGGGCTGCGTGTCTCTGAACTGGTCGGGCTGACAATGAGTGATATCAGCCTACGTCAGGGCGTAGTGCGGGTCATTGGTAAAGGCAACAAAGAGCGCCTGGTGCCGTTAGGTGAAGAGGCCGTTTACTGGCTGGAAACCTATCTGGAACATGGGCGTCCGTGGCTGTTGAATGGTGTGTCAATTGACGTGTTGTTTCCCAGCCAGCGTGCGCAGCAGATGACGCGACAGACCTTCTGGCACCGCATTAAACATTATGCCGTGCTGGCGGGTATCGACAGCGAAAAGCTGTCACCGCATGTGTTGCGTCACGCTTTTGCCACTCATTTATTAAATCATGGTGCGGATTTACGCGTGGTGCAGATGCTACTGGGCCACAGCGATCTCTCCACCACGCAAATTTATACGCATGTCGCTACCGAGCGTCTGCGGCAACTTCATCAACAGCATCACCCGCGGGCGTGATGTCTGAAAAGAACGGGAAGATTTATGAAGAAAGGTTTTATGTTGTTTACTTTGTTAGCGGCGTTTTCAGGCTTTGCTCAGGCTGATGACGCGGCAATTCAACAAACGTTAGCCAAAATGGGCATTAAAAGCAGCGATATTCAGCCAGCACCCGTGGCTGGCATGAAGACTGTGCTGACTAACAGCGGTGTGTTGTACATCACCGATGACGGTAAACATATCATTCAGGGGCCAATGTATGACGTTAGTGGCGCGGCTCCGGTCAATGTCACCAATAAAATGCTGCTAAAGCAGTTGAATGCGCTTGAAAAAGAGATGATCGTTTATAAAGCGCCGCAGGAAAAACACGTCATCACCGTGTTTACTGATATTACCTGTGGGTACTGCCACAAACTGCATGAGCAAATGGCAGACTACAACGCGCTGGGGATCACCGTGCGTTATCTTGCTTTCCCGCGCCAGGGGCTGGAGAGCCAGGCTGAGCAACAAATGAAAGCCATCTGGTGTGCGAAAGATAAAAACAAAGCGTTTGATGATGTGATGGCTGGTAAAGCTGCCACTCCGGCAAGTTGCGATATCGATATTGCCGATCATTACGCACTTGGCGTCCAGCTTGGCGTTAGCGGCACTCCGGCAATTGTGCTGAGCAATGGCACACTTGTTCCGGGTTACCAGCCGCCGAAAGAGATGAAAGAATTCCTCGACGAACACCAAAAAATGACCAGCGGTAATTAATTCGCGTGAAACAACAGATACAACTTCGTCGCCGTGAAGTCGATGAAACGGCAGACTTGCCCGCTGAATTGCCTCCCTTGCTGCGCCGTTTATACGCCAGCCGGGGAGTACGCAGTGCGCAAGAACTGGAACGCAGTGTTAAAGGTATGTTGCCCTGGCAGCAACTAAGCGGTGTCGAAAAGGCCGTTGAGATCCTTTACAACGCTTTTCGCGAAGGAACGCGGATTATTGTGGTCGGTGATTTCGACGCCGACGGCGCGACCAGCACGGCTCTAAGCGTGCTGGCGATGCGCTCGCTTGGTTGCAGCAATATCGACTACCTGGTACCAAACCGTTTCGAAGACGGTTACGGCTTAAGCCCGGAAGTGGTCGATCAGGCCCATGCCCGTGGCGCGCAGTTAATTGTCACGGTGGATAACGGTATTTCCTCCCATGCGGGGGTTGAACACGCTCGCTCGTTGGGCATTCCGGTTATTGTTACCGATCACCATTTGCCAGGCGAAACATTACCCGCGGCGGAAGCGATCATTAACCCTAACTTGCGCGACTGTAATTTCCCGTCGAAATCACTGGCAGGCGTGGGTGTGGCGTTTTATCTGATGCTGGCGCTGCGCACCTTTTTGCGCGATCAGGGCTGGTTTGATGAGCGCGGCATCGCAATTCCTAACCTGGCAGAACTGCTGGATCTGGTCGCGCTGGGGACAGTGGCGGACGTCGTGCCGCTGGACGCTAATAATCGCATTCTGACCTGGCAGGGGATGAGTCGCATCCGTGCCGGAAAGTGCCGTCCAGGGATTAAAGCGCTGCTGGAAGTGGCAAACCGTGATGCACAAAAACTCGCCGCCAGCGATTTAGGTTTTGCGCTGGGGCCACGTCTCAATGCTGCCGGGCGACTGGACGATATGTCCGTCGGTGTGGCGCTGTTGCTGTGCGACAACATCGGCGAAGCGCGCGTGCTGGCAAATGAACTCGATGCGCTAAATCAGACGCGAAAAGAGATCGAACAAGGAATGCAGATTGAAGCCTTGACCCTGTGCGAGAAACTGGAGCGAAGTCGCGACACGCTACCCGGCGGGCTGGCAATGTATCACCCCGAATGGCATCAGGGCGTTGTCGGTATTCTGGCTTCGCGCATCAAAGAGCGTTTTCACCGTCCGGTTATCGCCTTTGCGCCAGCAGGTGATGGTACGCTGAAAGGTTCCGGTCGCTCCATTCAGGGGCTGCATATGCGTGATGCGCTGGAGCGATTAGACACACTCTACCCCGGTATGATGCTGAAGTTTGGCGGTCATGCGATGGCGGCGGGTTTGTCGCTGGAAGAGGATAAATTCGAACTCTTTCAACAACGGTTTGGCGAGCTGGTTACCGAGTGGCTGGACCCTTCGCTATTGCAAGGCGAAGTGGTGTCAGACGGCCCGTTAAGCCCGGCCGAAATGACCATGGAAGTGGCGCAGCTGCTGCGCGATGCTGGCCCGTGGGGGCAGATGTTCCCGGAGCCGCTGTTTGATGGTCATTTCCGTCTGCTGCAACAGCGGCTGGTGGGCGAACGTCATTTGAAAGTCATGGTCGAACCGGTCGGCGGCGGTCCGCTGCTGGATGGTATTGCTTTTAATGTCGATACCGCCCTCTGGCCGGATAACGGCGTGCGCGAAGTGCAACTGGCTTACAAGCTCGATATCAACGAGTTTCGCGGCAACCGCAGCCTGCAAATTATCATCGACAATATCTGGCCAATTTAGCGTCATCTTCTCTATAAAAAAGAGCGTGGATTGGGTACAATCCCGCTCTTATCACCGCATTTTGACTAGCTCAATAAAAGAAATCAGACCATGTTTGAAATTAATCCGGTAAATAATCGCATTCAGGACCTCACGGAACGCTCCGACGTTCTTAGGGGGTATCTTTGACTACGACGCCAAGAAAGAGCGTCTGGAAGAAGTAAACGCCGAGCTGGAACAGCCGGATGTCTGGAACGAACCCGAACGCGCACAGGCGCTGGGTAAAGAGCGTTCCTCCCTCGAAGCCGTTGTCGACACCCTCGACCAAATGAAACAGGGGCTGGAAGATGTTTCTGGTCTGCTGGAACTGGCTGTAGAAGCTGACGACGAAGAAACCTTTAACGAAGCCGTTGCTGAACTCGACGCCCTGGAAGAAAAACTGGCGCAGCTTGAGTTCCGCCGTATGTTCTCTGGCGAATATGACAGCGCCGACTGCTACCTCGATATTCAGGCGGGGTCTGGCGGTACGGAAGCACAGGACTGGGCGAGCATGCTTGAGCGTATGTATTTGCGCTGGGCAGAATCGCGTGGTTTCAAAACTGAAATCATCGAAGAGTCGGAAGGTGAAGTGGCGGGTATTAAATCCGTGACGATCAAAATCTCCGGCGATTACGCTTACGGCTGGCTGCGTACAGAAACTGGCGTTCACCGCCTGGTGCGTAAGAGCCCGTTTGACTCCGGCGGTCGTCGCCACACGTCGTTCAGCTCCGCGTTTGTTTATCCGGAAGTTGATGATGATATTGATATCGAAATCAACCCGGCGGATCTGCGCATTGACGTTTATCGCGCGTCCGGCGCGGGCGGTCAGCACGTTAACCGTACCGAATCTGCGGTGCGTATTACCCACATCCCGACCGGGATCGTGACCCAGTGCCAGAACGACCGTTCCCAGCACAAGAATAAAGACCAGGCCATGAAGCAGATGAAAGCGAAGCTTTATGAACTGGAGATGCAGAAGAAAAATGCTGAGAAACAGGCGATGGAAGATAACAAATCCGACATCGGCTGGGGCAGCCAGATTCGTTCTTATGTCCTTGATGACTCCCGCATTAAAGATCTGCGCACCGGGGTTGAAACCCGCAATACGCAGGCCGTGCTGGACGGCAGCCTGGATCAATTTATCGAAGCAAGTTTGAAAGCAGGGTTATGAGGAACCAACATGTCTGAACAACACGCACAGGGCGCTGACGCGGTAGTCGATCTTAACAATGAACTGAAAACGCGTCGTGAGAAGCTGGCGAACCTGCGTGAGCAGGGAATTGCCTTCCCGAACGATTTCCGTCGCGATCATACCTCTGACCAATTGCACGCAGAATTCGACGGTAAAGAGAACGAAGAACTGGAAGCGCTGAACATCGAAGTCGCCGTTGCTGGCCGCATGATGACCCGCCGTATTATGGGTAAAGCCTCTTTTGTTACCCTGCAGGACGTTGGCGGTCGTATTCAGCTGTACGTTGCCCGTGACGATCTTCCGGAAGGCGTTTACAACGAGCAGTTCAAAAAATGGGATCTCGGCGACATCCTCGGCGCGAAAGGTAAACTGTTCAAAACCAAAACCGGCGAACTGTCTATCCACTGCACCGAGCTGCGTCTGCTGACCAAAGCACTGCGTCCGCTGCCGGACAAATTCCACGGCTTGCAGGATCAGGAAGCGCGCTATCGTCAGCGTTATCTGGATCTCATCTCTAACGATGAATCCCGCAACACCTTTAAAGTGCGTTCGCAGATCCTCTCTGGCATTCGCCAGTTCATGGTAAATCGCGGCTTTATGGAAGTTGAAACGCCGATGATGCAGGTGATCCCAGGCGGTGCCGCTGCGCGTCCGTTTATCACCCATCATAACGCGCTGGATCTTGACATGTACCTGCGTATCGCGCCGGAACTGTACCTCAAGCGTCTGGTGGTCGGTGGCTTCGAGCGTGTATTCGAAATCAACCGTAACTTCCGTAACGAAGGTATTTCCGTACGTCATAACCCAGAGTTCACCATGATGGAACTCTATATGGCTTACGCAGATTACAAAGATCTGATCGAGCTGACCGAATCGCTGTTCCGTACTCTGGCACAGGATATTCTCGGTAAGACGGAAGTCACCTACGGCGACGTGACGCTGGACTTCGGTAAACCGTTCGAAAAACTGACCATGCGTGAAGCGATCAAGAAATATCGCCCGGAAACCGACATGGCGGATCTGGACAACTTCGACTCTGCAAAAGCGATTGCTGAATCTATCGGCATCCACGTTGAGAAGAGCTGGGGTCTGGGCCGTATCGTTACCGAGATCTTCGAAGAAGTGGCAGAAGCACATCTGATTCAGCCGACCTTCATTACTGAATATCCGGCAGAAGTTTCTCCGCTGGCGCGTCGTAACGACATTAACCCGGAAATCACAGACCGCTTTGAGTTCTTCATCGGTGGTCGTGAAATCGGTAACGGCTTTAGCGAGCTGAATGACGCGGAAGATCAGGCGCAGCGCTTCCTGGATCAGGTTGCCGCGAAAGACGCAGGTGACGACGAAGCGATGTTCTACGACGAAGATTACGTCACCGCACTGGAACACGGCTTACCGCCGACAGCAGGTCTGGGAATTGGTATCGACCGTATGGTAATGCTGTTCACCAACAGCCATACCATCCGCGACGTTATTCTGTTCCCGGCGATGCGTCCAGTAAAATAAGCATTACGTTATGCTAATAACCCCGGCAAATGTCGGGGTTTTTTAATTGTGCTGCGCGAAAGCAGACAACAATTTTCTTGCTTCACTATTGGCTGCCTGCATTACCATCCACGGACTGAACGCCCACGGCGTGGCATCAATACCGTGTAATACATCTGCTAAATCACACCATTGATAATCCATCACTTCATCATCGTTGATCTGTAACGCACTGTTGGTGCGTGCGGCAAATACCGGACACACTTCATTTTCCACAATGCCATTCGGATCGGTGGCGCGATAGCGAAAGTCAGGATAGATAGATTCAGGAGGCGTAATTTCCACGCCAAGCTCATAACGGCAACGGCGGATCACTGCGTCTTCGTTGCTTTCTCCCAGTTGTGGGTGCCCACAAACCGAGTTAGTCCACACGCCAGGCCATGCTTTTTTGCTCAGTGCGCGGCGGGTAACTAATAATTGCCCCTTGGCATTAAACAGCCAACTGGAGAACGCGAGATGTAAGAGGGTGTCTGCCGTGTGTGCGGCATACTTTTCCAGCGTACCCGTGGGAACTCCCTGTGCATTCAATAAAATGACGTGTTCCGTTTGCATAATTTCTCACATGTAATTCTGATCACTCATCATTATAGATAATTGAAGAGTGAAATGATTAACCAAGTGAGCGTTTATCGACAACCGCCCGTTTTGAGCGGATGCCGACAGGTAAAAACCATTTAAAAAAGTAGCATCATATATTTGAAGCGACTTTCAATGGCCATTGCAACACAGTCAGAAATGACAGGAATAGAGAGAGTAAAAAGCAACAGCAGACTGAATATAGCGCGCATTAAAAGATTTATATTATTCTCCATGCTCATTTTTCTTCAGCTTGCGCATCAGAAGCCACATACGTACTGTCCTGACTTTTAAATCTTTATCAGAGACGGATTCCTTCACCAGGTCAGCATGATGCTGATAGCCATTAAAGAAGACGTTCAGCACAACGGCGCTAAGGGTTGCGAGCATAATGCCGCTATGTAGCAGCGGTTGCAGTACGGCCGGTAACTTAGAAAAGAAATCGTGAGAGAGCGTCGGAGTCATGCCAACGCCGAGACTGATCGCCACAATATAGAGGTTGTAACGGTTGGTGGTGTAGTTACAGCGCGACAGAATTCGAATCCCTGTCGCCAGTACCATGCCGAACATCACTAGACCAGCGCCGCCCAGCACAAATTGCGGAATGGAGGCTACCAGCACCGCCATTTTTGGCACCATGCCAAACAGGATTAATATAATTCCCGAAGAAATACACACCCAGCGGCTATGAACGCGCGTCACGCTAACCAGGCCAACGTTTTGAGAAAATGACGTGTGGGGGAAGCTGTTAAACGTGCCGCCTATCATTGTCCCTACGCCATCGACACGCAGCCCGCGAATAATATCGTGTGAAGAGAGTTTACGACCGACTATTTCACCCAGTGCCAGGAACATCCCCATCGACTCGATAAACACGATGATTAACACGGCAGTCATGGTCAGAATGGAAACGGGATCGAAAATCGGCATACCAAACGACATCGGGGTGACAATCGCAAACCACAAGGCATCATGTAGCCCGGATAAATTGACTTCATTCATCATCCACGAAAGTAAAAAGCCAAATACAATCCCCAGTAATACGGCGACGTTGGACATAAATCCTTTCGCATAGCGAGTAATGAGCAAGATAAAAATTAAGACGGCAAAGGAGATACCTGAATAAACGGGATTACCATATTGCGGATTCCCTTTACCTCCGGCGGCCCAGTCAATACCCACCTGAATGATGCTAAGTCCGACAGAAGTAATAACCACACCGGTAACCAGTGGCGGGAATAAAGGCATCAAGCGACCGATAAGTGGCGCTAATAATGTGGTGATAAAACCCGCGGCGATAGTGGCACCAAATATCCCCAGCAGGCCAATATCCGGGTTCATCCCAATGGCTATCATTGGTGTTACAGCAGCAAAGGTCACCGACATAATCACCGGCAGGCGGATCCCCATAAAGCGGCCGATACCGATACATTGCAATAATGTGACGATCCCGCAGCAAAAGAGATCCGAGCTAATGAGCATCGCAATAGCTTCTTTTGAGAGGCCCAGTCGGTCACCAATCATAAGAGGAACAGCGACTGCACCTGCGTACATGACAAGGACGTGTTGCAGACCGAGTATGATCAGCTTTCCTGGTGATAATATGCGGTCAACCTCATCAGTTGGGCGGTCTTGCCCAGAAGATGAGAGAAGTTGGGAATCTATGGCGCTCATCAGTGTTTCTCCTTTCGCCCGCCAGAGTAAAAAGCAACCGTTTACGTTAATGAAACTGTCTAAACACATGCTCGTGGAGTGCCAGTTTTTGCGAGGAAGGGGAGTTAGAGACAGGAATTGCGGAGGCAATCACATAATCGTGGTTAAACCACGAAAATGAGAAGAGAACCTGACAATGGAATTATCTGTAATTTTCTCATATTGATATTTCATTAATCATTCTGGCATGTCGTACTCTCGCATTTAATCGTTTTTATCTGGATAGCACTCTTTTGATCGGCAATGTTGAAATAATGAAAGCGGCATAGATTGAGGGGCAATAATTTGAACTCAGTCGCAAAATTATAATTAAAACGGTCATGCTACCTAATATATGCCCGTTTATTGGGTAATGACTCCAACTTACTGATAGTGTTTTATGTTCAGATAATGCCCGATGACCTTGTCATGCAGCTCCACCGATTTTGAGAACGACAGTGACTTCCGTCCCAGCCTTGCCAGATGTTGTCTCAGATTCAGATTATGTCGCTCAATGCGCTGAGTGTAACGCTTGCTGATAACGTGCAGCTTTCCCTTCAGGCGTGATTCATACAGCGGCCAGCCATCCGTCATCCATACCACGACCTCAAAGGCCGGCAGCAGGCTCAGAAGACGCTCCAGTGTGGCCAGAGTGCGTTCACCGAAGACGTGCGCCACAACCGTCCTCCGTATCCTGTCATACGCGTAAAACAGCCAGCGCTGACGTGATTTAGCACCGAC
>NZ_MIIV01000109.1:0-6917 GCF_001743015.1 Shigella sp. FC1567 | reverse complement strand
CGGCGAATTACATAGGGGCTCGCAGCGTTACGGCTGCAATAAAGCCGGATATAAAGCTGCAACCTACCCGTCATGTCAAAACAATGGATGCCTTGCAAATGGGATGCGTTCATATAAATTATTGTGATGCAGCACGGACATATCGCCCAGCGTGGCAATCATGATGAGTTGGCGCAACAAAGCGGCTGGTATCGCGATATGTATCGCTATCAACAACTGGAGGCGGCGCTCGACGACGCTCCGGAAATTCGCGAGGAGGCCGTCGATGCGTAGTTTTAGCCAACTGTGGCCGACTCTCAAGCGTCTGTTAGCGTACGGTTCGCCGTGGCGTAAACCGCTGGGGATTGCGGTCCTGATGATGTGGGTTGCGGCAGCGGCAGAAGTCAGTGGGCCGCTGCTTATCAGCTATTTTATCGACAATATGGTAGCGAAAAATAACCTGCCGTTGAAAATGGTTGCAGGGCTGGCTGCGGCGTATGTTGGGCTACAACTGTTTGCCGCCGGGCTACATTACGCGCAGTCGCTGCTGTTTAATCGGGCGGCAGTAGGCGTAGTGCAACAGTTGCGTACCGACGTGATGGATGCCGCATTGCGCCAGCCATTAAGCGAGTTTGATACCCAACCCGTCGGGCAGGTGATTTCCCGCGTCACTAATGACACTGAAGTGATCCGCGATCTCTACGTTACCGTAGTGGCAACTGTCCTGCGTAGCGCCGCACTGGTGGGCGCGATGCTGGTGGCGATGTTCAGCCTCGACTGGCGAATGGCGCTGGTGGCGATAATGATTTTCCCGGTGGTGCTGGTGGTAATGGTGATATACCAGCGTTACAGCACGCCGATTGTCCGTCGTGTGCGCGCCTATCTGGCGGATATCAACGACGGCTTTAACGAAATCATCAATGGCATGAGCGTTATCCAGCAGTTCCGTCAGCAGGCGCGATTTGGCGAACGTATGGGGGAGGCCAGTCGTTCACACTATATGGCCAGGATGCAAACCCTGCGCCTCGACGGTTTTCTGCTGCGTCCGCTGCTGAGTCTGTTTTCATCGCTCATTCTTTGTGGCTTGTTGATGCTGTTTGGCTTCTCCGCTAGCGGCACCATTGAAGTAGGCGTGCTGTATGCGTTTATCAGCTATCTTGGGCGACTTAACGAACCCTTAATCGAACTGACCACGCAACAGGCGATGCTGCAACAGGCTGTTGTTGCTGGTGAGCGCGTGTTTGAACTGATGGACGGACCGCGCCAGCAATATGGCAATGATGATCGCCCGTTACAGAGTGGCACCATCGAAGTCGATAACGTGTCATTTGCTTATCGCGATGACAATCTGGTGCTAAAGAACATTAATCTCTCTGTGCCTTCGCGTAACTTTGTGGCACTGGTCGGGCATACCGGCAGTGGCAAAAGCACCCTCGCCAGTTTATTGATGGGCTATTACCCGCTAACGGAAGGTGAGATTCGCCTTGATGGTCGTCCATTAAGTTCGCTAAGTCACAGCGCGCTGCGCCAGGGCGTGGCAATGGTGCAGCAAGATCCGGTGGTGCTGGCGGATACCTTCCTCGCCAACGTGACGCTGGGGCGTGATATCTCCGAAGAACGCGTCTGGCAGGCGCTGGAAACCGTGCAACTGGCGGAGCTGGCGCGCAGCATGAGTGATGGTATTTATACGCCGCTGGGCGAGCAGGGGAATAATCTCTCCGTCGGGCAAAAGCAACTGCTGGCACTGGCACGCGTGTTGGTGGAGACGCCGCAAATCCTGATCCTTGATGAGGCAACCGCCAGCATTGACTCCGGTACTGAACAGGCGATTCAACATGCTCTGGCGGCTGTGCGTGAACATACCACGCTGGTGGTGATTGCTCACCGCTTATCGACCATTGTTGATGCCGACACCATTCTGGTGCTTCATCGTGGGCAAGCCGTGGAGCAGGGCACTCACCAGCAACTGCTGGCGGCCCAGGGACGCTACTGGCAGATGTATCAACTGCAACTTGCGGGCGAAGAGCTGGCAGCCAGCGTGCGTGAAGAAGAATCATTGAGCGCCTGAATAGCGCAATATTTCATCGTTGGTGCAAAAATGTAACGCACTGTGCACTGTCATAGTGCGTTTTCATTTTCAATCTTCTTAACTTCCTGCTCTCTTTCTCGTTTTTCATTTCTGGCACACCGCTTGCAATACCTTCTTCGTGTAGCAGAACCATTACCGAATTCTGACTGGAGGGGATCTATGAAGCTGGTGACCGTGATAATCAAACCATTCAAGCTGGAAGACGTTCGTGAAGCGTTATCTTCCATTGGTATTCAGGGCCTGACCGTCACCGAAGTGAAAGGTTTCGGGCGTCAGAAAGGGCATGCCGAGCTGTACCGGGGGGCGGAATACAGCGTCAACTTCCTGCCAAAAGTAAAAATTGATGTGGCAATTGCTGATGACCAACTCGATGAAGTGATCGATATCGTCAGTAAGGCGGCTTACACCGGAAAAATTGGCGACGGCAAAATCTTCGTCGCTGAATTGCAACGCGTCATTCGTATTCGTACCGGCGAAGCCGACGAAGCGGCGCTGTAATCTCTGGCACACAGCAACAGGAACGAAAAATGAAGATAGCGACGATAAAAACTGGGCTTGCTTCACTGGCGATGCTGCCGGGACTGGTAATGGCTGCACCTGCGGTGGCCGATAAAGCCGACAATGCGTTTATGATGATTTGTACTGCGCTGGTGCTGTTTATGACTATTCCGGGGATTGCCCTGTTTTACGGTGGGTTGATTCGCGGCAAAAACGTGCTGTCGATGCTGATGCAGGTGACGGTGACGTTTGCACTGGTCTGTATTCTCTGGGTGGTTTACGGTTACTCGCTGGCGTTTGGTGAGGGTAACAACTTCTTCGGCAACGTTAACTGGTTGATGCTGAAAAACATCGAACTGACGGCGGTGATGGGCAGCATTTATCAGTATATCCACGTAGCGTTTCAGGGATCGTTTGCCTGCATTACCGTAGGCTTGATAGTTGGGGCGCTGGCGGAACGAATCCGCTTCTCAGCTGTGTTGATTTTCGTGGTGGTATGGCTGACGCTCTCTTACATTCCGATTGCGCATATGGTGTGGGGCGGCGGTTTGCTGGCTTCTCACGGTGCACTGGATTTCGCGGGTGGCACAGTGGTGCACATTAACGCCGCAATCGCCGGTCTGGTGGGCGCGTATCTGATAGGCAAACGCGTGGGCTTCGGTAAAGAGGCGTTTAAACCGCACAACCTGCCGATGGTCTTCACCGGGACTGCCATTCTCTATATCGGTTGGTTTGGCTTTAACGCCGGGTCAGCGGGCACGGCGAATGAAATCGCGGCACTGGCATTTGTGAATACTGTGGTCGCAACGGCGGCGGCAATTCTTGGCTGGATCTTCGGTGAATGGGCGCTGCGTGGTAAGCCTTCACTGCTGGGGGCGTGTTCTGGCGCGATTGCCGGTCTGGTCGGCGTGACGCCAGCGTGCGGCTACATTGGGGTTGGCGGCGCGTTGATTATCGGCGTGGTAGCTGGTCTGGCGGGCTTGTGGGGCGTTACCATGCTCAAACGCTTGCTGCGGGTGGATGATCCCTGCGATGTCTTCGGTGTGCACGGCGTTTGTGGCATTGTCGGCTGTATCATGACCGGGATTTTTGCCGCCAGCTCGCTGGGCGGCGTGGGCTTCGCTGAAGGTGTGACGATGGGTCATCAGTTGCTGGTACAGCTGGAAAGCATCGCCATTACGATCGTCTGGTCCGGTGTGGTGGCATTTATTGGCTACAAATTGGCGGATCTGACGGTTGGTCTGCGTGTACCGGAAGAGCAGGAGCTAGAAGGGCTGGATGTCAACAGTCACGGCGAGAATGCCTATAACGCGTAACAAGCACTGCAAAAAACAGCCGGACGGTTTTCACCTCCGGCTATTTTTTTAATTGTGATTACGCATCACCCCTTCCTGAACGGTCGAGGCAACCAGTACGCCGTCCTGGGTATAAAACTCACCGCGCACAAAGCCACGTGCGCTGGACGCCGAGGTGCTCTCCACGCTATACAGCAGCCATTCATTCAAATTAAACGGGCGATGGAACCACATGGAATGGTCAATGGTGGCAATCTGAATCCCCGGTTCGAGAAAACCGATGCCGTGCGGCTGTAGAGCTACCGGCAGGAAGTTAAGATCAGAAGCGTAACCGAGCAGATACTGATGAACGCGCAGGTCATCCGGCACGCTACCATTTGCGCGGATCCACACCTGACGATGTGGTTCTGCGACGTGACCTTTCAGTGGGTTATGAAACTCCACCGGACGGACTTCCAGCGGACGATCGCAGATGAATTTATCTTTAAGCACTGGCGGCAGCAGGTGCGCCAGCGATTGGGCGATTTGCGTTTCCGAAGGCAGGCCATCAGGCGCTGGCGCGGACGGCATTGTTTTTTGATGTTCGAAACCCGCTTCTGGTGCCTGGAAAGAGGCCGTCATATAAAAAATCGGTTTGCCGTTTTGAATAGCAGCAACCCGGCGGGCGCTGAAGCTGTTACCATCACGCAGCGTTTCGACATCATAAATAATCGGTTTCTTACTATCGCCTGGGCGAAGAAAGTAGCTGTGAAACGAATGTACCAGCCGCTCTTCCGGGACGGTCTCTTTTGCAGCATACAAGGCCTGACCCACGACCTGGCCGCCAAACACCTGGCGTAAACCTAAATCTTCACTCTGGCCGCGAAAGAGTCCTGCCTCAATTTTTTCCAGATTTAACAATGCCAGTAAATTTTTTAGCGCCTGACTCATATAACTCTCCAGTAACAAAGCTGCCGCAGCAAGCCAAAGTGAGTTGAGTATAACGCAAATTTGCCACTGGTCCGATGGGTGCAATAATCTGAATTACGGGCTAATTACAGGCAGAAATGCGTGATGTGTGCCACACTTATTGACGTTACTATTTTGTTAACCACTCTTCCGGCGAGGAAAGTTAGCCCGCTGGTGCATTGATAATAAGGAGAAATGAATGAAACTCGTGCACATGGCCAGTGGTTTAGCGGTTGCGATTGCGTTGGCGGCTTGCGCAGATAAAAGCGCGGATATTCAGACGCCAGCCCCGACTGCAAATACGTCTATTTCAGCAACACAACAACCTGCTATCCAGCAACCGAATGTCTCCGGTACCGTCTGGATCCGGCAGAAAGTCGCACTGCCGCCTGATGCTGTGCTGACCGTGACACTTTCTGACGCGTCGTTAGCCGATGCACCGTCAAAAGTGCTGGCGCAGAAAGCGGTGCGTACCGAAGGTAAACAGTCACCATTCAGCTTTGTTCTGCCATTTAACCCGGCAGATGTTCAGCCGAACGCGCGTATTCTGTTGAGTGCGGCGATTACCGTGAATGACAAACTGGTATTTATTACCGATACCGTTCAGCCGGTGATCAACAAGGGCGGAACTAAAGCCGACCTGACATTGGTGCCGGTGCAGCAAACCGCCGTGCCGGTTCAGGCCAGCGGTGGTGCAACGACTACCGTACCTTCGACTTCACCAACTCAGGTGAATCCGTCTTCGGCAGTTCCAGCTCCTACGCAATATTAAGCGACGTTAACCCTCTCCGCCCGGAGAGGGTTAGTAGTTCCAGCGATAACGCTGCAAGTCGATTTGCCCGCTTCCCGATACCATCACACCTTCTGCCAGTAATGCCTGTCGCTGACGCTGTAAATCCGGTCCGGTTAGCGAAATTGTGCCGTGGCGATTAACCACCCGGTGCCAGGGTAAGGTGCTGCCTTCAGGGAGACGCTTTAACACACCGCCCACCTGGCGCGCGGCGCGGGGCGATCCCGCCAGTTTCGCCACATCACCGTAAGTGGTGACATAGCCTTCGGGAATAGCGGCGACGATTTGCCAGACGCGTTGGGGAAATGAATCTTCTTTTTCCATCTTTTCTTCCTGAGGTAATTTTTCAGCATAATCTGGAAAAACGCCCGAGTGAAGTCGCATTGCGCAAGAAACCAGCATCTGGCACGCGATGGGTTGCAATTAGCCGGGGCAGCAGTGATAATGTGCCTGCGCGTTGGTTCTCAACGCTCTCAATGGGGGCTCTGTTGGTTCTCCCGCAACGCTACTCTGTTTACCAGGTCAGGTCCGGAAGGAAGCAGCCAAGGCAGATGACGCGTGTGCCGGGATGTAGCTGGCAGGGCCCCCACCCATTTCTGCCTCCCACCGTTTCGTCAAAAAAACCCAACATGGCTAAACTTTAACCACAACTGACGTCGCAAGAATTGTCTGGCTGCGCAGTACGCTTCGGAGGTATGTCTGATGAAGTATGTTGATGGTTTTGTGGTTGCCGTTCCTGCCGATAAAAAGGATGCCTATCGGGAAATGGCCGCTAAGGCTGCGCCATTGTTTAAAGAGTTTGGCGCGCTTCGTATTGTCGAATGCTGGGCCAGCGATGTACCGGATGGCAAAGTGACCGATTTTCGTATGGCGGTGAAAGCGGAAGAGAATGAAGAGGTTGTCTTTAGCTGGATTGAATACCCTTCAAAAGAGGTCCGCGACGCTGCTAATCAAAAGATGATGTCGGACCCACGGATGAAAGAGTTCGGCGAGTCCATGCCGTTTGACGGCAAGCGAATGATCTATGGCGGATTCGAGTCAATCATCGACGAATAGGTAGCGTGACGGGCTGTGCGGCGTGCCGTCAGCCCAAAAATTGGTAATGCTGCCAACTTACTGATTTAGTGTATGATGGTGATTTTAAGGTGCTTGCGTGGCTTCCATTTCCATCAGATGTCCTTCCTGCTCCGCTACTGAAGGCGTGGTGCGTAACGGCAAAAGCACTGCCGGACATCAGCGCTATCTCTGCTCTCATTGCCGTAAAACATGGCAACTACAGTTCACTTACACCGCCTCTCAGCCCGGTACGCACCAGAAA
>NZ_MIIV01000108.1:0-7043 GCF_001743015.1 Shigella sp. FC1567 | reverse complement strand
TGGCTGTTTTACGCGTATGACAGGATACGGAGGACGGTTGTGGCGCACGTCTTCGGTGAACGCACTCTGGCCACACTGGAGCGTCTTCTGAGCCTGCTGCCGGCCTTTGAGGTCGTGGTATGGATGACGGATGGCTGGCCGCTGTGTGAATCACGCCTGAAGGGAAAGCTGCACGTTATCAGCAAGCGTTACACTCAGCGCATTGAGCGACATAATCTGAATCTGAGACAACATCTGGCAAGGCTGGGACGGAAGTCACTGTCGTTCTCAAAATCGGTGGAGCTGCATGACAAGGTCATCGGGCATTATCTGAACATAAAACACTATCAGTAAGTTGGAGTCATTACCGCCGTTGTTAATAAAAACCCTACAGGAGGCACTATGCCTAAAAAAATGAGAACAACCCGTAATCTATTATTAATGGCTACGCTATTAGGTAGCGCACTATTTGCCAGGGCTGCGGATAAAGAAATGACCATTGGTGCAATATACCTTGATACCTAGGGATATTACGCTGGAGTGCGTCAGGGCGTTCAGGATGCGGCAAAAGATTCTTCAGTACAGGTACAGTTAATTGAAACTAACGCCCAGGGTGATATTTCGAAAGAAAGTACCTTTGTTGATACCCTCGTGGCGCGTAATGTCGATGCCATTATTTTATCGGCAGTGTCTGAAAATGGCAGTAGCCGTACCGTTCGTCGCGCCAGTGAAGCGGGTATTCCGGTGATTTGCTACAACACCTGTATTAATCAAAAGGGTGTCGATAAATATGTCTCGGCGTATCTGGTCGGCGATCCACTGGAATTTGGTAAAAAACTGAGTAACGCTGCCGCCGATTATTTTATTGCCAATAAAATTGACCAGCCGAAAATTGCCGTCATCAATTGCGAAGCCTTTGAAGTTTGTGTGCAGCGACGTAAAGGATTTGAAGAAGTATTAAAATCCCGCGTTCCCGGCGCGCAAATTGTCGCTAATCAGGAAGGGACTGTTTTAGATAAAGCGATTTCCGTTGGTGAAAAACTGATTATCTCCACGCCGGATCTCAACGCCATTATGGGGGAGTCGGGCGGTGCGACACTCGGCGCGGTAAAAGCGGTACGTAATCAAAATCAGGCCGGAAAAATTGCTGTTTTCGGTTCGGATATGACAACCGAAATTGCTCAGGAGCTGGAAAACAATCAGGTGCTGAAAGCGGTAGTGGATATTTCCGGTAAGAAAATGGGCAATGCTGTTTTCGCGCAAACATTGAAGGTTATCAATAAACAAGCCGACGGTGAAAAAGTGATTCAGGTGCCAATCGATCTCTATACCAAAACGGAAGATGGTAAACAGTGGCTGGCAACGCACGTTGATGGTCTGCCCTAATCGCTGATTCGCAGAGGTCCCTATGTTCACGGCAACAGAGGCAGTCCCGGTAGCAAAAGTGGTGGCAGGAAATAAGCGTTACCCCGGCGTCGTTGCGCTGGATAACGTTAACTTCACGCTCAATAAAGGCGAAGTTCGTGCGCTGTTAGGTAAAAACGGCGCGGGCAAATCGACTCTCATTCGAATGCTTACCGGCAGCGAACGCCCGGATAGCGGTGATATCTGGATTGGCGAGACGCGACTGGAAGGTGACGAAGCTACGTTGACTCGCCGTGCCGCTGAACTGGGGGTTCGTGCGGTTTATCAGGAATTAAGTCTGGTGGAAGGGCTGACGGTGGCAGAAAACCTCTGCCTTGGTCAATGGCCTCGCCGCAACGGCATGATTGATTACCTGCAAATGGCGCAGGATGCCCAACGTTGCTTACAGGCGCTGGGCGTTGACGTTAGTCCTGAACAACTTGTTTCAACGCTAAGCCCGGCGCAAAAGCAACTGGTGGAAATTGCACGGGTGATGAAGGGCGAGCCGCGCGTGGTCATTCTTGATGAACCCACCAGCTCGCTTGCCAGTGCAGAAGTTGAACTGGTGATCAGTGCGGTGAAAAAGATGTCGGCACTGGGCGTGGCGGTGATTTATGTCAGCCACCGGATGGAAGAAATCCGCCGCATTGCCTCCTGTGCCACCGTTATGCGCGATGGTCAGGTGGCGGGCGATGTGATGCTCGAAAACACCTCCACGCATCATATTGTGTCGCTAATGCTAGGGCGTGATCACGTTGATATTGCGCCGGTTGCCCCTCAGGAAATTGTGGATCAGGCCGTACTGGAAGTCCGTGCGTTACGCCATAAGCCCAAGCTGGAGGATATCAGCTTTACGTTACGTCGCGGCGAAGTGCTTGGCATTGCTGGCCTGCTGGGGGCAGGGCGCAGTGAATTGCTGAAGGCGATTGTTGGGCTGGAGACGTATGAACAGGGCGAAATTGTTATCAACGGCGAGAAAATCACGCGCCCCGATTACGGCGACATGCTGAAACGCGGCATTGGCTATACGCCAGAAAACCGCAAAGAAGCGGGGATCATTCCCTGGTTGGGCGTTGACGAAAATACAGTGCTGACCAATCGGCAAAAAATCAGCGCCAACGGAGTGCTGCAATGGTCCACCATCCGCCGCCTGACCGAAGAGGTGATGCAGCGGATGACGGTCAAGGCCGCCAGTAGCGAAACGCCCATCGGCACGCTTTCTGGTGGCAATCAGCAAAAAGTGGTGATCGGTCGTTGGGTCTATGCCGCCAGCCAGATTTTGTTGCTCGACGAGCCAACGCGCGGCGTCGATATCGAAGCCAAACAGCAGATTTACCGTATTGTCCGTGAGCTGGCTGCCGAAGGAAAAAGCGTGGTGTTTATCTCCAGTGAAGTGGAGGAGTTGCCGCTGGTGTGCGACCGCATCCTGTTGTTACAGCACGGTACGTTCTCGCAGGAGTTTCACTCGCCGGTCAATGTGGATGAGCTGATGTCCGCCATTCTGTCTGTGCACTGATGAATTTTACCGAGGAACCTGAAGATGTCTGCTTCGTCATTATCATTGCCGCTGGGCAAGAGCGTCTCGCTCAAACAATTTGTCAGTCGCCATATTAATGAGATCGGTTTGCTGGTGGTAATCGCCATTCTTTATCTGGTCTTCTCCCTGAATGCGCCTGGCTTTATCTCATTGAATAACCAGATGAACGTGCTTCGCGATGCTGCCACCATCGGGATCGCCGCCTGGGCAATGACGCTGATTATTATCTCCGGTGAAATTGATGTCAGCGTTGGACCGATGGTGGCTTTTGTCTCGGTGTGCCTGGCATTTTTGCTGCAATTTGAAGTTCCGTTGGCGATTGCTTGTCTGCTGGTGTTGCTGTTAGGCGCGCTGATGGGAACGCTCGCCGGGGTGCTGCGCGGCGTGTTTAACGTGCCCAGTTTCGTTGCCACACTGGGGCTGTGGAGCGCCCTGCGCGGAATGGGGCTGTTTATGACCAACGCACTGCCAGTGCCGATTGACGAAAACGAGGTGCTGGACTGGCTGGGCGGACAATTTCTCGGTGTGCCAGTATCCGCGCTGATCATGATGGTGTTGTTTGCGCTGTTTGTGTTCATTAGCCGAAAAACCGCCTTCGGGCGCTCGGTTTTTGCCGTTGGCGGTAATGCCACGGCGGCGCAGTTGTGCGGTATTAACGTTCGTCGAGTGCGCATTCTTATCTTTACCCTTTCGGGATTATTAGCGGCGGTGACCGGCATTTTGCTGGCGGCACGCCTCGGTTCCGGTAACGCAGGTGCCGCAAACGGTCTGGAGTTTGACGTCATCGCCGCGGTCGTGGTCGGCGGTACGGCACTTTCCGGCGGTCGCGGTTCCCTGTTCGGTACATTGCTTGGTGTGCTGGTGATTACGCTAATCGGTAACGGTCTGGTGCTGCTCGGTATTAACTCCTTTTTCCAGCAGGTGGTACGCGGCGTCATCATCGTGGTGGCGGTGCTGGCGAATATCTTGCTGACCCAGCGAAGCAGTAAAGCGAAACGCTAAACCTTAACGCCCCTGGCGCGGGTGCGGCAGGGATGAAAATTAATCGTATTGTTAATGAGGGATTTATGAAAACGATGCTGGCAGCTTATTTACCAGGAAATTCAACCGTCGATCTGCGGGAAGTTGCGGTGCCGACGCCGGGGATTAACCAGGTACTGATCAAAATGAAATCCTCCGGGATTTGCGGAAGCGATGTCCACTATATCTATCATCAACACCGTGCCACGGCGGCGGCACCCGATAAACCGTTATACCAGGGATTTATCAACGGTCATGAACCATGCGGGCAGATTGTGGCGATGGGGCAAGGCTGTCGCCATTTTAAAGAGGGTGATCGCGTGCTGGTGTATCACATTTCTGGCTGTGGTTTTTGCCCGAACTGCCGCCGCGGCTTTCCTATCTCTTGTACTGGCAAAGGAAAAGCGGCTTACGGCTGGCAGCGTGACGGCGGTCATGCCGAATACTTGCTGGCGGAAGAAAAAGATCTGATCCTCCTGCCGGATGCGCTTAGCTACGAAGATGGTGCGTTTATCAGTTGCGGCGTTGGTACAGCGTATGAAGGAATTTTGCGCGGCGAAGTTTCCGGCAGTGATAACATGCTGGTGGCCGGTCTGGGGCCAGTCGGCATGATGGCGATGATGCTGGCGAAAGGTCGCGGTGCAAAACGGATCATCGGCGTTGATATGCTGCCGGAACGTCTGGCGATGGCAAAACAGTTAGGGGTGATGGATCACGGCTATTTAGCAACCACCGAAGGTCTGCCGCAGATTATCGCCGAACTCACCCACGGTGGCGCGGATGTTGCGCTCGATTGTTCTGGTAATGCCGCAGGTCGCTTGCTGGCACTGCGATCCACCGCTGATTGGGGACGGGTGGTTTACATCGGAGAAACCGGAAAAGTGGAGTTCGAGGTCAGCGCCGATCTGATGCACCATCAACGGCGGATTATCGGCTCCTGGGTGACCAGTCTGTTCCATATGGAAAAATGCGCCCATGATCTGACGGACTGGAAACTGTGGCCGCGTAACGCCATTACCCATCGCTTCTCGCTGGAACAGGCTGGAGATGCCTATGCGCTGATGGCGAGCGGCAAATGCGGGAAAGTTGTGATTAACTTCCCGGATTAAGGAGTTAGCGGATGACCATCTATACCTTATCTCACGGACCGCTAAAGCTGGATGTCTCTGACCAGGGCGGCGTAATCGAAGGCTTCTGGCGTGACACGACGCCGCTTTTACGTCCTGGTAAAAAAAGCGGTGTGGCAACCGATGCTTCCTGTTTTCCGCTGGTGCCGTTTGCAAACCGGGTGAGCGGCAATCGTTTTGTCTGGCAGGGGCGTGAGTATCAACTGCAACCGAATGTTGAGTGGGATGCGCACTATCTACACGGCGATGGCTGGCTGGGCGAGTGGCAATGTGTCTCGCACAGCGATGATAGCTTGTGTCTGGTGTATGAACATCGCAGAGGTGTCTATCACTATCGGGTAAGTCAGGCGTTTCATTTAACGGCGGATACGCTGACGGTGACGCTCTCTGTCACCAATCAAGGGGCAGAGACGCTGCCATTTGGTACCGGCTGGCATCCTTATTTTCCGTTGTCACCACAAACGCGGATTCAGGCGCAGGCGAGCGGTTACTGGCTGGAGCGGGAGCAGTGGCTGGCGGGTGAGTTTTGCGAGCAGCTACCGCAGGAACTGGATTTTAACCAGCTCGCGCCGTTGCCGCGCCAGTGGGTGAACAATGGTTTTGCCGGATGGAATGGTCAGGCCCGCATCGAGCAGCCGCAGGAAGGTTATGCCATCATCATGGAAACGACGCCACCTGCACCGTGTTATTTCATCTTTGTTTCCGACCCTGCGTTTGATAAAGGATATGCGTTTGATTTCTTCTGTCTGGAACCGATGAGCCATGCGCCGGATGATCATCATCGCCCGGAAGGGGGTGATCTCATTGCGCTAGCACCAGGGGAATCAACAACTTCAGAGATGTCGTTGCGGGTAGAGTGGCTGTAATTTATTAAATGCCGGATAAGGCGTTCACGCCGCATCCGGCATCTTTCCTAACGCCGATCGAGAGAAATTGCCCCCGGCCCGGTAATTGCCAATAGCAAGAACGCGCCAGCGATACTGACATTCTTCCAGAAATTAATCATATTTGGCCCAACCGCATCGCCGGTCATATCCCAGTAATGGTGACCAATCACCGCCGTACCCAGCGTGTAGAAAATAAACAGCACCGCCAGCGGACGGGTGAAAAAGCCAAGCACGATTAATATCGCGGCGGGCACTTCCATAACTACCGCAATAATCGCTGCCAGCATCGGCATTGGCGCGCCCAACGAGGCCATATATTGGACCGTACCGTCAAAGCCCATCATTTTGGGAAAACCCAAAATAATGAAAATTAAGACCACGGCGATACGGGCAATTAATAACAAAACGGGGCGGGCAGCTCCAAAATCAAAATAACGTAGTGTGTTCATAACCAATCCCTTTGCAAGATAATGTGATTTAAACGTAATACACACTCTTGCACCTCGCCACGCCCCAGGCGTTGAGATATTCGCTAATTATCCTGGTTACAGTGATTTAAGCGCGATGTTCTCATCTATCAGCAGTTTCGCATCAAACGTTTTGCCGCTCTGGATCCATTTGCGAATTGGGCGAATCTCACGCCCCTGATTCAGCGTGACCGCACCGATAAGCACGCCGTTTTGCAGATTAAACCAAATCGCCTTCTGAGTTTCCGGGTTGCCACGACAAAGCCAGTCTGAGGTGTACTGGCAATAGCGGACACTACCATTTGTTCTTTTTTTAAGCAGCCATCTGATGATATTTTTCCCTGAAGGCTGCCGGGGAGATATTCCCCAGACGAGAGTGACGACGCTGACGATTGTAGAAAATCTCAATGTATTCCCGTATTACTGAGATGGCTTCATCCCGGTTATTAAAACGATAGTGGCTCAGGCTCTCATTTTTCAGCGTTCCCCAGAAGCTTTCCATCGGAGCGTTGTCGTAACAGTGACCTTTACGCGACATTGATGTTTTCAGACCAGACTGCTCCTGTATGACCCGGTAATCGTATGCGCAGTACTGTGAACCTCGATCAGAGTGGTGGATTAG
>NZ_MIIV01000107.1:0-7183 GCF_001743015.1 Shigella sp. FC1567 | reverse complement strand
AAAGGTTCTCAGTATGTATCGCTGGCCTACACACAGCGGCTTAAGGAAGCCGGATTACTGGCATCAACAGGAAGTACAGGCGACTCGTATGACAACGCGATGGCGGAGAGCATCAATGGTCTTTACAAAGCGGAGGTAATACACCGTAAGAGCTGGAAAAACCGTGCAGAAGTGGAACTGGCCACACTCACGTGGGTGGACTGGTATAATAATCGACGATTGCTGGAAAGGCTGGGCCACATCCCTCCGGCAGAAGCAGAAAAAGCTTATTATGCTTCCATCGGAAACGATGATCTGGCAGCCTGAGTTCACAGATAAAACACTCTCCAGGAAACCCGGGGCGGTTCAGTTGCGTGATTTATGCTCAATAAAATAAGCCTCCACTCCCAGCAACATCTTTGTATAACCAACACGGGCAGATTTAATCAGGTTAACAGTGCGAATCAAATCGTTGCCCATACAGTTCATGATGCCAACCTGAAACGGCAGTGTTTCCCACCGCCCCGGGGTATAAGACGACTCTTTAGGAAGGTAATAATGTTTATTGGCCCACTGAACTGTCGTCAGTGGAACAGGAATAATGAGAGATAAAAGCCCTGTAGCTATCGCACCGGCTGCATTAGCTGCCTTCTGTGCGTCTGAAATCATCGATCCACCCGCCCACGTTTTCACCGGCCTTAGCTGCAACATTGGAGGCTTTCGCGATTTCAGTTTTCACCACATCAAGGTGTGATGGTGAAATGTCCGGATATTTACGCTGTAATGTCAACGGCACACGCACAAGTATCCCCGAAATCTCCTGTGCCACACGTTGCAGAATGAAGGTAAACAGTTCAGTTTCCAGCACCACTCCGTCTTCACGGGCATTTTTCAGTTCCTGCGCATCTGCCTGCGCTTTTGTGAGCCGGTAGCGTTCATAGTCAATGGTGCCGGGTTGTAAATCTGACTCCGCTGCCGCACGCAAATCGGCCAGTTCTTTGCGGAGCTTTTCGTTTTCGATATCAGTTTCCCTCTGCGCATACCACTGAATTGCCATGGCAGTATCAAATACAGATTCAATGCCCTTACTGCCTTTGGAGACGCAAGGGAGCCCCTGAGACTGCCAGCGTTCAATCGTCCGCGGGTCCACGTTAAAAATTTCGGCAAGCCTCTTTTTATTAACCTTCATAGAACAACCCATTATCAAATACAAGGCCCGACATGAAAACGCCAGAAAAAGGCATTTTCGGACACTTTCATGTCGACATTTATGAATGCAATATTAAAAAAAACAAAAAGTTATATTCGAGAAGTACCGACACGATTTACCCTGAAAAATTTTCATAAATAGTGAAAAACCGCGAGGTCGCCGCCCCGTAACGATCTGGATCACCGGAAAGGACCCGCCAACGACTTTCGCGTGCAGGCATTAAAAATTTTGCAGTTCCATGCCTAGTTGAAACCTCGATTTCTATAACATCCAATTTTGTAAATTTAGATATAGCTCAACTTTTCCCAATGTTTTCAAGTGTATAAAAACAATTGGCGTTACGCCATAACACTATACTTAGGATAAGTAAAGATTTTAAGGAGTTTTAATGAGTCAACATCAATATTATCCACAGCTGAAATGGAAGCCTGCTGAATATGAATCTCTGATGCTTTTAGATCAAACTACGCTCTCTGGTTTTACTCCGATCATTACCATTCCAGACATAGACTGGGATTATGAAAACGAATGCTACAAGAAGAGTTTGAGTTCTTACTTATCTGACTTCGGTATTAACCTTGCGGCATCCTGGAAAGCCAATCGTCCTGTTTTGCTGGATGTTAAATATTTAGATAAACATGGTTCGAGCCGCCATCATCCTCTAGATATGTGTATCCAAGATGCTAGAGTAAATGGTAAGGAAATTATCCCTGTTGTTTCTCCCGCATATTCAACAAACTATATACATGCTGTTCAACGCAACTTAATCAATGGGCTCGCTATATCTATCACCCCCCAGACATGGCACCAATTCACAAGTCTGGTTAACCACTTAAATATTCATCCTAGTTTAATTGATGTAATCATTGATTTTGGAGATATTCAAAACGCAACTGATAGTTTAAAACAACAAGCATTAAGCATGGTCAACACATTATCAGGCCAAGCTCCGTGGAGAAACTTGATTTTATCTTCAACCGCATACCCGGCATCACAGGCAGGGATACCGCAACATCAAGTTCATCATATTCCGCGCCATGAATACGATCTTTGGATGTACGTAGTACAGAATTTTAGCAATGGAAGAACGCCAAGTTTTAGTGATTATCCCACCGCTAGCTCTACCATTACGAGCGTAGACCCACGCTTCATGTCTCAGTATGTCTCAGTGAGATATTCGAACGATACCTCATGGATCTTTGTAAAAGGTACCGCAGTTAAAGGAAATGGATGGGGCCAAACTAAAAACTTATGTACTACCCTTGTTAGTTCGCCAGAGTATCAAGTCTTTGGCTCCAAATTTAGTTGGGGGGATGATTACATTTACCAAAGATCATTAGGCGCTAACAAATCTGGCGGCTCTAAAGAATGGCGTAAAGTTGCACATACGCACCATATTACGTTAGTCGTGAGACAGCTTTATTGGTTGGCGCAGACTCAGCCTGCCAAGCCTTAACTTTCCAGCCTACGCGTTTCTTTAAGGCTGTTCTGACTTCAGGCCTGAGATTCGCTATTGGAATATTTTCCGCAATAATATTCCATAACTCAAATCGGGGCTTGCTTTTGATTCCTTTGGAATAGCCCCATCGTTCAAGTACGTCGATACATTCATCTTTCCAAAGCAATTGAGCGAGCATCAATGTGTCATGGTTTCGATTAAGCTTTTCTCCACGCATGTGCTTTATAAGAATGGCGCCTTTTGGCCCAACAGAAACCGTTTTAACGCCCCACCAACCTGGGATTAACTTTAATGCTCCCTCAAGGTGTTTCTCAGCTACGACAAGAGTAACCTTGTCCATTACAGAAGAATAATGCTTGATTTGAAGAGGCAAACGCTCCAAAGAGTCATATTCACTTTTGAGCTCGTACCCGTGTATAACACCATTTATTACAGCAATGTCTGCTCTACTGGCGCCAAGGGATATGGAAAATTCATCGACCACAAGGCAGTCTGGATCTAAATGCGATTCTTTCAAAAGCTTATGATGCACCGCGAACCTAACATCTTGATCTTTCATGACTTCTCCTTACTCCCTCCGTTATTGAATTATAGCGCACTGCATTTTACTGCATTTGAGAGATTTGACCACTTCAATCACAAAATGCTTATCTGCAGCAACAAGATTCATAGCCATACGACTATGGTGATTACCTTTTGTCTGGAAAACTGACCATTCCACGAAGATCAGATAGGTCTATAGAATCTTGGTTTGTCATAGCGTTCGTCTTACTTTGAGATGAACCTTTGCTGCATAGGAGATCAGCCCGTCAAGGCTCACCAGCACTAACTGACTACTCAAAGGCTCATTCCAAAGGGTTTGGTTCGACGTGGTTGAGTGCGCTGCGGTGCGCGGTGAAATACCTGTACAAAAATGCCCCGCATCTGCGAGGCATTTTCCTGAAAGTCACGTATTAAATTTCAGTGAAATTAAAATTATTTTAAGCACTGCGTCCTGATGTACTCCTGCAGGTAGTTGACCTGAGCGGTTATCTTGTCGATTCCACTTCGGAGACGGTAATAATTGAGTTCAGCATCTGCTGTAAGTCTTGGGCTTTCTCCATCGCCCATGCTGCTGGCTCCGGTCGTTGACTTTGCACAGGTGGCGGCGACTTGCAGGCGCTTACGCCCAGCAGAAACATCAGCACGAAGACTTTCGATAGTCGCGTTAGCATCAGCAAGCTCCTTTGTGTATCTGGCGTCGAGTTCTGCTACATCACGCTGACGCATCTGCATGTCAGTAATTACCACGTTCGCCAGCTTCAGTTCTCTGGCATTTTTGTCGCGCTGGGCTTTGTAGGTAATGGCGTTATCGCGGTAATGATTAACAGCCCATGACAGGCAGACGATGGTGCAGATAACCAGAGTATAAATAATCGCTGCGACTCTGCTCACTGATCTATCCCCCAACAGGCTAATGCGCTTTCCTGGTCACGACGAATAACCTGTCCATAGCAGTTATTTGAACGTATGCGGCAATCGCGCCCACCATCTTTTATCCACCAGCGAATCGCCTCGCATGCGCCCTTACGATCACCGGCATTCAGCCGCTTATAAAACGTCGACGGGAAACACTTACCGGGGCCAATGTTATAGGGACAGAATGACGCTATACCCGCTTTCTGTGGTTCGGTCAGTGGTACTTTAATATTGCGCTCCACCCATGCCAGCGCCTTATCACGTTCAATAGCGTTAACCTGGTCGCATTTTTCCTTCGACAGCTTCATTCCCGGTATGACGGGCTTACCATCCACCATTGTGGCACCACGACAGATGGTCCATATACCGGAACCATCGCGGTATGCCGTAGTGTGGTTACCCTCTTTTTCATCCAGAAACTGGTCAAGTATTTGAGGAGCAGACGCGCCTGCAGCAATCAGCGCCAGAACAGCAGCTGACAGGCCGTATTTGATTTTTGCGCTCATGGATATTTATCAGGATGCTACCAATGAAAGATACTGGAAAGCCAACTGCAAAAAGCTAACAACCCGTAATCGAGTTATCAGAACTGTTAATTTTTATGGTATACCGCGCCTCTGAACAGGGGCGCGTTTCTGGCAACAGCTCGTCCCCTTCACATAACCCGGCAGCAACATCCATGAAGACCTGTCTGATGCTCCTTCTGGCTGCTGCCTCATAAAACTCCAGCGCGGCACCTTCAACACGGTCCAGCGAGATGTCCAGGTCAAAAATTTCACCGTCAAAGCGTTTTTTGTCCCGTAACGCTAAAGTTACCGTAACTTTATTCTCAAAATTGCGGCTCCCTTTCACAATCAGTTCATAGTTTTGAGTCATTGAATTACTCTCCCCGTGCAGCCTTACGACGGTCCTCTCTGATTTTGAAATACAGGTTAGTCAGATATGTCAGCAGCCCAAACAGCAGACTCCCCAGCACGCCTATTGCCGCCCACTGAGACGGGGAAACCCTGTCCAGCAACTGCAGGAACCAGTAGCCCGTTCCCACCGCTGACGTGGTGTATGACACACCTGTTGTGATTTTTTCCATCTGGTACATACCCCGTCTCCCGTTATCCGGAAGCTGACAACAATAAAAAAAGCCACCAGTTAAGTACTGATGGCTCTGATAACTCATGCAGGCATCTCAGACGACCCACTGACACTACCGGTGAGTTTAACGATACCTTCCATTTGACTGGCTCACTTTTTATGATGATGCTGGTGCATTTATCTCCAGCACCAGACTTTCTATCTCAACGCCATACGCTGCATTTTTGGTAATATCCGTCAGCGTCAGCGCATTCAGCCCCAGTGTCAGACTGTCTTTTATGACCTGGAATGCCGGGCCAGCCACTCCATTCAGTTTCGGAGTAACCGTGGCACTGCCGGCGGTGAACACCAGCTCCAGCGTCTGCCAGTCGTTACTGTAATTCCCGAACTCGCCCAACTTTGTGTTTCCTGCTTTCCTGTGATGCATCAGATTCAGTTTGCCGTCTGTGGTCTGGGTGAAGAACGACATCAGGAACGGGTTACCAGTCCCGGTCATCGCCACGACGTCAGGTAACGCTACATCGGTATACAGATAAATTCCCAGACCGAACTGGTTGTTGGTCAGTGCGCCTGACAGTCGAAACTTACAGCTCAGTCTGCCACCCCGTGTCAGCAGGGAGACTGCGTCATCCACCGGATGCATCAGGGACCAAGGTTTATTGCTCTGCTTGGTAACCTTAAACACACCATCTTCCAGCGCAACACTGCCGCCAGTGATGGTCCAGCCCTGCGCAGCAGCCTCTCCGGCTGTCGGCAGCAGGGAGACTGTACGAACGGATGTGTCACCATCAGACGGCCCCGATGGAGTGTCGCCGCCGGGCGAGGGTTTGATTTCCGGTGCCTTACCACTAATGAAGGCTAAGGTGCGACCGGCTACGTTCAGAATAGCAGTTGCCATACGATCGGGAATAATGCCACGACGCGCCCATGAGCTGAAATGCGTCGGGCGATTTGATGATACCCAGTTTTTGTTCGTTCGGGATGCCGAACCGTAATAACCAGACCCGGCAATATCAGGATCTTCTGACGGGTTGTTTGTCGGTGTATTAACTCCGCTACCATCGGTCATAAAGGGAACAAAATAAATCTGCTGGGATTCTTTACCTTTATATGCACCATATACCACTTCATATTGCGTACCGTGTTCTTGTTTCCACGCGTATGTCGTGTCGCCACAAATCCAGGGGACTGATGCCGGACTTCCACCGTGACACTGCGCCGCCAGCCCGGCAAGGTCAGCACGGAACTGCTGTACCATTGCAAGAAATGCTGCTGGCTGCTGGGCGTAACTGGCATTCGTCATATCGAATTCCCCCTGCATCCAGCATATCGCCAGCAAAACGTTTTTCGGATTTTTCTGCAATGCTGCCTTCGTGCGGAAAAGCAGATCCTGATATAACGGCTTACCCACTCCCCAGCGAGCCGAATCCTGACTGGCCCCCGTGGACTCGCTGAATGTCCCCTCCGTGCCCTGGGTGAATGCCGAACCACCACGACAGCATGGTACCAGCAGGATCCCCGCGTTATTAGGGATATACGGAAGCAGTTTTTTGGCAATATGTAAGCCCTGTCCGACACAGCCGTACTGCCCTTTGCTCAGGTCAGCCCGGGGATGATTAATCGTACTCATATCCTGAACATCATGCAGACAATGGTCAGCAGGAATGATGTCGTTAAATACGCATACTTCACCACCGGGAGTCACTGTGTTACGACGGGCCAGTTGCTTAATGCGCGGATGGGGCGCATCGTATGAATCCGGAAGCGGAAGCCCTTCACCGTAAGCCATGGCATTGGATTGCCCGGCCAGTACGATGACGTAGTACCACTCCGGCTCAGTTGCACCACTGACGACCACATCACCTTCTGCTGCAATCGCCTGCATCAGGGTATAAGGGGTTATGGCCACCGGACTACCAAACGGCTGCCAGCCCTCTTTCAGTTTATGTGTCAGCTTTTCCGCAAGATCTGACGGCGACGCCGCCCTG
>NZ_MIIV01000106.1:0-7229 GCF_001743015.1 Shigella sp. FC1567 | reverse complement strand
TCGGCCTTTGAGGTCGTGGTATGGATGACGGATGGCTGGCCGCTGTATGAATCACGCCTGAAGGGAAAGCTGCACGTTATCAGCAAGCGTTACACTCAGCGCATTGAGCGACATAATCTGAATCTGAGACAACATCTGGCAAGGCTGGGACGGAAGTCACTGTCGTTCTCAAAATCGGTGGAGCTGCATGACAAGGTCATCGGGCATTATCTGAACATAAAACACTATCAGTAAGTTGGCAGCATTACCTGCAATTACTGCATTGAATTTCTATCAAGGCGATGTTCCTTCTGTCATGATCCGAATCCAACCGGAAAATATGAGTCCATTCATCATAGATATTTCTACAGGAGAACATGATAATTATATCATACAAACATTAGATGTAGGCACTTTTGCACCTTTTGGTGAACAATGTACTTGCTCAGCCGTCAATAAAAAAGAGCTGGAATGTATTAAGGAGACGATTTCTAAGTATTGCGCAAAGTTCACCCAAAAAGAAGCCATCTTAACAGCCCCTACGCACTTTAATAAAACCTGCATTACTTCAGATTGTTGGCAAATTCTCTTTTTTTCACCCGATCATTTTAATAATGATTTTTATTGATTATTTATAAAGGATAAAATAATGTTCCCTGTTTCATCAATTGGTAATGATATTAGTAGTGATTTAGTCCGTCGAAAAATGAATGACCTTCCTGAAATCCCCATAGAAAATAATCTCGAAGCACTAGCACCAGGTATAGAAAAACTAAAACAGACCTCTATTCAAATGGTCACTTTACTTAACGCGTTACAACCAGGTGGAAAATGTATTATCACTGGTGATTTTCAAAAAGAATTAGCGTACTTACAAAATGTAATTCTTTATAATGACTCGTTTCTTCGTCTGGATTTTTTAGGTTATAACGCCCAAATTATTCAACGATCGGACAATACCTGCGAACTTACCATTAATGAACCGTTAAAAAACCAGGAAATATCTACAGGCAATATCAATGCTAATTGTCCATTAAAAGATATTTACAATGAAATCAGGAGGTTGAACGCAACCTTTAGTTGTGGGACTGGAGATATAGTTGATCTATCCTCTCTGGACTTACGTAATGTCGATTTAGATTATTATGATTTCACAGATAAACATATGGCTAATACTATTCTAAATCCTTTTAAATTGGATTCAACAAATTTTACTAATGCCAACATGTTTCAGGTTAATTTTGTTAGTTCAACACAAAACGCCACAATCTCCTGGGATTATTTACTAAAAATAACGCCTGTTTTAATAAGTATTAGCGATATGTATTCTGAAGAAAAAATCAAGTTTGTCGAAAGTTGTTTAAATGAGCTTGGAGACATTACCGAAGAACAATTAAAAATTATGAGATTTGCAATTATAAAATCTATACCAAGGGCAACTCTTACAGATAAATTAGAAAATGAATTAACAAAAGAAATATATAAAAGCTCATCGAAAATCAACAATTGCTTGAACAGAATTAAATTACCAGAGATGAAAGAATTCTCATCAAAAAAAAAACATATGATTACATCGATATAATCATTGAAGATTATGAAAATATCAAAGAAAATGCTTATCTGGTCGTCCCCCAAATTAATTATACTATGGATTTAAACATAGAAGACTCCAGCTCAGAAGAGTTAATACCCTCGAGAAAGACGAAAATTCTTCGGACAATGGCTTTGAAGTCGAAGAATATAACGCATATGAAGCATATAACTCAGAGAATCTATATTTTACCAGAGAGGAATATACGTATGATTACGACCTTTCAAATGCAATATAGACTTAATAACTTCTTACAAAATCTATAATTAATACCGTAGATATTCATTCATCTTACCCTGTGCACCAAAAGCAAAAACTCACTGACGCGGGTTTGAAACTGATGGCAACCGCAAAAATGCCTGATGCGCTACGCTTATCAGGCCTACGCCATCTCTGCAATATATTGAATTTGCGTGCTTTTGTAGGCAGGATAAGGCGTTCACGCCGCATCCGGCATGAATAAAGCGCACTCAACAATCTGAAACCCGCCGGAACGGTTTATTACGTACATCAGGTGAAACTGACCGATAAGCCGCTTTCTTTTGGGTATAGTGTCGTGGACAGTCATTCATCTTTCTGCCCCTCCAAAAGCAAAAACCCGCCGAAGCGGGTTTTTACGTAAATCAGGTGAAACTGACCGATAAGCCGGGTTCTGTCGTGGACAGTCATTCATCTAGGCCAGCAATCGCTCACTGGCTCAAGCAGCCTACCCGGGTTCAGTACGGGCCGTACCTTATGAACCCCTATTTGGCCTTGCTCCGGGTGGAGTTTACCGTGCCACGGACTGTTACCAGCCGCGCGGTGCGCTCTTACCGCACCCTTTCACCCTTACCTGATCCCGCTTGCGCGGGCCATCGGCGGTTTGCTCTCTGTTGCACTGGTCGTGGGTTTCCCCCCCAGGCGTTACCTGGCACCCTGCCCTATGGAGCCCGGACTTTCCTCCCCTCCGCCCGTCTCCCCCGAAGAGGACGACGACGAAGCGGCGACTGTCTGGTCAGCTTCGGCGCGCAGTATAGAGGGTTTGCGCGCCCTTGTCACCCCGCGTTGCGCATTCCAATCGCCAGTGTCGCGGCGATATTACGTGAAGCACGGCAGATATTGTCATAAGCCCCGCGGAATGCTTCGTCCAACGTACCTATGCTGGTCAATACGCTGAAGACCGCATCAATGCCATGCTGATGTACAACGCCAACATCATCGGTCAGGCTACCCGCAATGCCAATCACCGGTTTATGGTACTTCTTCGCCACGTTTGCGACACCAATCGGTACCTTGCCGTGAATACTCTGGCTGTCAATACGCCCTTCACCGGTGATCACCAGCGTACAATCGTGAATATGTTCTTCCAGATTCAGCGCCGTAGTGACGATTTCAATACCACTTTTCAGTTCCGCACCAAGAAACGCCATCAGCGCCGCGCCCATACCGCCCGCAGCTCCTGCGCCGGGGACATCTTTCACATCAACATGCAGCGCTTTTTTAATGACCTCGGCATAGTGAGAGAGGTTATTGTCCAGCTCAACAATCATCGCTTCACTGGCTCCCTTTTGTGGGCCAAAGATGCGCGATGCGCCGTTATCGCCCACCAGCGGATTGGTGACATCACAAGCGACGCGAATGACGCAATCTTTTAAGCGCGGATCGAGGCCGGAAATATCAATATCATTCAGAGTATTAAGACTACCGCCGCCAAAACCAATTTCATTGCCGTTGGCGTCGCATAATTTCGCCCCCAGCGCCTGTACCATGCCTGCGCCGCCATCATTTGTAGCGCTGCCGCCAATGCCGATAATAATGTTTGTCGCACCGCTCTCCAGCGCCTGCAGGATTAACTCGCCTGTGCCGCGTGAAGTGGTCACGAGTGGATCGCGTTTTTCCGCAGGTACCAGCTCCAGCCCACTGGCCGCCGCCATTTCAATAAACGCGGTTTTGCCATCGCCGGAGATCCCCCAACTGGCATTCACTTTCTCGCCCAACGGCCCTGTAACCCAGGCGTGACGTTCGGAAACCTGGGTGGCTGCAATCATCGCTTCCACCGTTCCTTCGCCACCGTCGGCAACCGGAACAGAAACGTACTGTGCATCAGGAAAAATTTCCCGAAATCCTTTTTCTATCGCCTGCGCAACCTCGCTGGCAGATAAACTTTCTTTATAAGAGTCTGGGGCGATTACGATTTTCATACCTATGCCTGTTACCACATGACGCCGGAGGGCGTTTCTCTTATTCGGCGTGGATTCCAGGCCCGGATTGCAATACGCCATCCGGGCACGACGTCATTAACGAGTAACTTCGACTTTCGCCAGTTTTTCGTAGTAGCACGCCAGAGCGCTATGATCCGCCGTTCCTAAACCATCTGCACGCAGTGCCTGCATCATCTCCATAACCGCAGCTGTGAGCGGCAGTTGCGCGCCGACGCCGTGAGAAGTATCCAGCGCATTCGCCAGATCCTTAATATGCAGATCAATGCGGAAGCCCGGCTTGAAGTTGCGGTCCATCACCATCGGCGCTTTGGCATCCAGCACGGTACTGCCCGCCAGCCCACCGCGAATTGCCTGATAAACCAGGTCCGGGTTAACGCCCGCTTTAGTTGCCAGCGTTAACGCTTCTGACATCGCAGCAATATTCAGCGCCACAATGACCTGATTTGCCAGTTTGGTGACGTTACCTGCACCGATTTCCCCGGTATGCACCACGGAACCCGCCATCGCTTTCATCAAATCATAGTATTTGTCGAAAATAGCCTTGTCGCCGCCCACCATCACTGACAGCGTACCGTCGATGGCTTTCGGTTCACCGCCGCTCACCGGAGCATCCAGCATATCAATGCCTTTCGCTTTCAGCGCTTCGCTGATTTCACGGCTTGCCAGCGGTGCGATAGAACTCATATCGATCAATACCGTACCTGGCTTCGCGCCTTCAATAATGCCATTCTCACCCAGCGCCACCTCTTTCACATGAGGGGAGTTTGGCAGCATGGTTATGATGACGTCGCACTGTTCAGCGATCGCTTTAGCCGTAGACGCTGTTTCTGCACCTGCAGCAATCACGTCAGCAATAGCTTCTGGGTTACGGTCAGCAACCACCAGCGAGTAACCTGCTTTCAGAAGGTTTTTACTCATTGGTTTACCCATAATCCCCAGGCCAATAAAACCAACTTTCATAGTCATATCAATCATCTCTCTTGTTGCGGTGGTGGTTATTTTTTAAAGGTATCAGCCAGTTTCTGAGTGGCAGAGCGGAAGACGCCAAGATCGCTGCCGACAGCCACAAACGTCGCGCCCCATTCCAGATAACGACGCGCATCGGCTTCGACCGGCGCGAGAATACCGCTGGGTTTGCCGTGCGCACTGGCACGGTTAAAAATATGCTGAATTGCTTTTTGTACATCCGGATGCGAGGCATTGCCGAGATGGCCCAATGCCGCAGCCAGATCGCTGGGGCCGACGAAGATACCGTCTACACCTTCGGTAGCGGCAATAGCATCGACGTTATCTACGCCCTGCTGACTTTCTATCTGGACCAGAATAGTGATGTTCTTGTTCGACTGAGCGAAATAATCCGCCACGGTGCCAAACATATTGGCGCGGTGAGAAACGGAGACGCCGCGAATGCCTTCCGGCGGGTAACGAGTTGATGCCACCGCCTGCTCTGCTTCCTCTTTTGTTTCTACAAAAGGAATCAGGAAATTATAGAAACCGATATCCAGAAGACGCTTAATAATTACCGGCTCGTTGGTCGGCACTCGCACTACTGGCGCGCTGGCGCTGCCTTTCAGGGCCATTAACTGCGGAATAAACGTGGAAATATCGTTTGGCGCATGTTCGCCATCCAGCACCAGCCAGTCAAACCCAGCCAAACCAAGAACTTCAGTGCTAATCGGGTTAGAGAGTGCTGACCAGCAACCAATTTGTACCTGTTTCGCAGCCAGTGCGGCTTTGAATTTATTCGGGAAAACATCGTTATTCATCGCTTATACCTTTGCTTATTTCTGCAATTCCATACGTTTAATGTCGCCAACTACGAAGAGGTAGCAGACCATCGCCATCAGCGCTGAACATCCCACGAAAACCAGTGCTGCATTGAAGGAGTGCAGTTCACTTACCAGGTAGCCAATCACCAGTGGAGTGACAATGGAGGCAACATTGCCAAAGACGTTAAAGACGCCGCCACAGAGGCCAACAATCTCTTTCGGCGCGGTGTCAGAAATCACCGGCCAGCCCAGAGCACCAAATCCTTTGCCAAAAAAAGCCAGCGCCATCAGCATGACCACCAGCGTGGTGTTGTTGGTGTAGTTACATAAGATGATGGTGGAAGCCAGCAACATTCCCAGCACAATCGGTAGCTTACGTGCCAGGGTCAGGGATAAACCGCGTTTGATCAGATAATCCGAGAAGACACCTCCCAGCACGCCGCCCGCAAAACCACACAGTGCCGGAATCGAGGCGACCAGACCCACTTTCAGAATCGACATGCCTTTTTCCTGCACCAGATAAATCGGGAACCAGGTGAGGAAGAACCAGGTGATGGTGTTGATAAAATATTGTCCGAAAAATACGCCCAACATCATGCGGTTAGAGAGCAATTGCTTGATGTAATGCAGTTTGGGACCGCTTGCTGCCGCGCTGCCCGGCTTTTTGTGGTCCATATCGACCACCGCGCCATTTTCAGAGATAAACTTCAGCTCTTCCGCAGACATACGTGGGTGATCTGTCGGGTTATAAATCAACTTGATCCACAGCGCCGTCAGCACAAAACCAATCACCCCCATAACGGTGAAGACGTGCTCCCAGCCCCAGGCGAAAGTCAGCCAGCCAAGCAGAGGCGAAAAGAGCGCCAGCGAGAAATATTGCGCCGAGTTAAAGATGGCGGAGGCAGTACCACGTTCTTTCGTCGGGAACCAGGCGGCGACAATACGGGCGTTCGCCGGGAATGATGGCGCTTCCGAGAAGCCGAGCATAAAGCGCATAAAGAACATAGAGATCCCTGCCCAGGCCAGCGGGAACATATCAACAAAGCCTTGCAGGAAGGTGAATAGCGACCAGAAAAAGAGGCTGTAGGTGTAAACTTTTTTCGAGCCAAACTTATCAAGCAGCCAGCCGCCGGGAATTTGCATCAGCAGGTAGGCCCAGCCAAAAGCGGAGAAGATGTAACCCATCGAAACCGTACTTAACTGCAACTCTTTTGCCACTTCGGTACCAGCAATAGACAGCGTTGCACAATCGGCGTAGTTAACGGCGGTAACAATAAAAATAATCAGTAATATTAAATAGCGGGTATGCACGCCTTTCTTTTTTACGTCAACGGTGTCCAGGGTAATGACTCCAACTTACTGATAGTGTTTTATGTTCAGATAATGCCCGATGACCTTGTCATGCAGCTCCACCGATTTTGAGAACGACAGTGACTTCCGTCCCAGCCTTGCCAGATGTTGTCTCAGATTCAGATTATGTCGCTCAATGCGCTGAGTGTAACGCTTGCTGATAACGTGCAGCTTTCCCTTCAGGCGTGATTCATACAGCGGCCAGCCATCCGTCATCCATACCACGACCTCAAAGGCCGACAGCAGGCTCAGAAGACGCTCCAGTGTGGCCAGAGTGCGTTCACCGAAGACGTGCGCCACAACCGTCCTCCGTATCCTGTCATACGCGTAAAACAGCCA
>NZ_MIIV01000105.1:0-7274 GCF_001743015.1 Shigella sp. FC1567 | reverse complement strand
GCCATTCATGGCCATATCAATGATTTTCTGGTGCGTACCGGGCTGAGAGGCGGTGTAAGTGAACTGTAGTTGCCATGTTTTACGGCAATGAGAGCAGAGATAGCGCTGATGTCCGGCAGTGCTTTTGCCGTTACGCACCACGCCTTCAGTAGCTGAGCAGGAAGGACATCTGATGGAAATGGAAGCCACGCAAGCACCTTAAAATCACCATCATACACTAAATCAGTAAGTTGGCAGCATTACCAGCGTCCGCTTTAATTATAATTTAAATACTATTTTACTGGTAAATTTAATGACCTGTGGTTTTGAAGATCAATCCATCGACACTGGACGATTTGTACTGTCTCGTATCAATAATGAAAATTATCAGTTTCATCATATAAGATTTGACTGCATCCAGGGCGAGCAAGGTGAATTAGTTTTTGAACCCAGTGATGTTGAATATTACTTTGAACCAGTGACGATACAGGAGTCAGGAACCAGCATATTAAAAAATGAGTTAGAAAACAGTGAGGACGGTGCGGGTCAAGTAGGCTTTCAACTCTCCAATGATGGTACGAATGAAATCCAGTATGGTAAAAGCAATTACTACTCTTTTCAGCATCCCCATGAAGGAAGTAATCAGATTCCTCTATTTATTCGCCCGCGTACATATGGAAATAATGTCTCAAGCGGGCAAATAATGAGCCGAGTCAAAATCGTGGTTATGTACAACTAATCTATCTCCTCCACTTTAACTTTGGGGGAGCTGCCGATTAACGCGCCGCTGGACTAAAAAGCGCAGAATAATCCGTATTGCAGATTCGCTGTACCGCCGGGTGCTGAATCATCCGCTCAGCAAAAATAGCATGGTACTCTTCCATCACATTCTCGACGCGACCAATTTCTACGACAGTTTTATCGGCATAAAAGTCATATGCATAAAGCGTTGGGGCAACGAAGATTGCATTGTGCATTGCACCAAAAGCTTTCATCAACGCGGCATCATCAAACTCGCCGAGGATTTCTACGTTTAATCCCTGGGAGTTAAACCAGTTAAGCAATTTGCGCCCTAACATTGAACGTCGCCCAGGAATCAAAAGTCGCCGTTCTTCCAGACAAGCCGGGAACGGTTTTTCTGGTGGTGGATTTGTACACCAGAAACTCACGCCACATTCGCCAATTCTCACGGAGAACAGGCCTTCCTGCTGCGTAGAGTCTATCGGACAGTCGGAAATGATCATATCCAGTTTATGCTGGCTTAATTGCTCCAGTAGCATTTCGTGGGTGGATTCGAAGCAGCGAAGATGAATCGGCTCGCCTTCTACCACTGCAGCATTCAGCACGCTACTGACCAGGCGTTTGGAAAGTGCATCAGCCACGCCAACGTCAAACAATAAATTGGATTCTTTGCGATAGTTCACAATATCCAGCATTTCCTGGCTTAAGGTGAACATTTTATCGGCATAGCGATAGACCAGTTCTCCCAGCTCGCTGGGTTCGAGACCACGTCCCTTGCGCTTAAATAATTTGCCTTGCAGGCGCTCTTCCAGAGCCCGGATCTGTCCGGTAATGGTTTGTGGAGTTAAATAAAGCGCCTCCGCTGCGCCAACCACGGAACCTTCTTTATAGACATGCCAGAAGTAATACAAGTGGTTGTAATTGATATGAGACATGCTCATTTCTCTCCCTGATAACAATGAAAAGGGAGCCGTTTATGGCTCCCCGGTAAACCGTCCTGTCACACTGATGGACGCAAACGAACGCGTAACCAGCTGTATCCAATTACCGCCGAAGAGATAGAACCGACCAGGATACCGAGTTTCGCCCAGTTAATCAGTTCTGGATCTACGCTACCAAAGGCCAGGCTGGCAATAAAGATAGACATAGTAAAACCGATACCGCACAGGATCCCCACCGCCATAATTTGCTGATAAGTCGTTCCCTCAGGCAGATGCGCCAGTTTCAAACGCAGCGCAACCAGCAGAACAGACTAATCCCCAGCGGTTTGCCAATCAGCAAGCCAGCGATGATCCCCAATGGCAGAATGGAGGTCAAGCCATCCAGCGTGACGCCTTGCAGTGAAACGCCAGCATTAGCAAATGCAAACAGCGGCAAAATCAGATACGCCACCCACGGGTGTAACACATGCTCCAGTCGCTTCGCTGGAGAACGCCCATGCTTCTCTTTCAAAGGAATAAAGAAGCCGACAATTACCCCCGCCAAGGTTGCGTGAACCCCCGATTTCAACACCGCAGTCCACAACACTACGCCAACCAGAATATAGACGCCCGTGCGGCGTACACCACACAGATTCAATACCGCGAGTACCGCAATTGCTACAGCCGCGACGCCAAGAGAGGCCATCGATAAGTCATTAGTGTAGAACAATGCGATGATAATGATGGCCCCAAGATCGTCGATAATAGCCAGAGCCATCAAAAAGATCTTCAGTGCTAACGGAACACGACTTCCCAACAGCGCCAGCACTCCAAGTGCAAAGGCAATGTCAGTAGCCGCCGGGATCGCCCACCCTTCGCGGGTAATCGGATCGGCATAGTTAAAGGCCAGATAGAGTAATGCCGGCACAATCATCCCACCAATAGCGGCGATAACTGGAAATGCGGCCTGGCGTAAGCTGGCTAGCGATCCTTGCATCAGTTCACGTTTAACTTCCAGACCGACTAACAGGAAAAATACCGCCATCAGCGCGTCATTTATCCATAACAGCATGTTTTTGTTGATTTCGAGTGAACCAACCCGGAGCTGAACCGGCGTCTCCAGAAAGTCGTGATACCATCCACTGGTTGCGCCGCTGTTGGCCATCATCATCGCCAGGATAGCGGCAATGATAAGAATAATGCCTCCCGAGGCATCACTGCTAAAGAATCGATGCAGATGTTTCACTTTTTATTTCTCTTTCAGGTGAATAAATCGTTTTTACTATTTTACCCCGCACGAATCATCGTTAAAATCAGATTATAGTGTAGGAATAATTCGTTTTTTACGAGCCTTTGTAGAATTTTCGCCATCAGCGGTGAGATGAGTTTTTGACGGCTGTAAGCGCTGACGAGTGACCCTAAGCTCAGATAATCATAGCTTAAGGTGAGGATTTCTGAGGGATTAATTAGGAAAAGTAATAATTAATTTCTTGTCAGTCGGCGTTATTTGTTAGGACAATATTTCAAAAATAATCCAGCTTGTCGTCAATAATTGCGATAAAGAGATAAATTAAAGTTAAATAATTAAATCATTAAAAAATTACGCCACAAAAATGCGAGGCGTCTTCAGGATTAGAATCGATAAAACAAAATGGGTTAAAGAGAGCGATATAATAGCGGCGGGTGCTTGAGGCTGTCTGTCTCAGGCATTAGCTGAACGGCAGATAGAGAAAAGCCCCGAGTGATATTTTACCATCAACCCGAGGCCCCCTATATGCTGAACACATGTAGAGTGCCTCTTACTGACCGTAAGGTCAAGGAGAAGAGAGCAATGAAGCAGCATAAGGCGATGATTGTCGCCCTGATCGTCATCTGTATCACCGCCGTAGTGGCGGCGCTGGTAACGAGAAAAGACCTCTGTGAGGTTCACATCCGAACTGGCCAGACGGAGGTTGCTGTTTTCACGGCTTACGAATCCGAGTAAGAGCAACGGCGGGGAGTGATCCCCGCCACTTTACAGGTGCTCGCATATCTTCAACGCACCCTATTTTTACCCAGGCCTGCCCACGGGCAGCTTTTGGGGAGGTTAGCGGGTCAGGTCGTCAAAAAACTTCTTCACACCATCAAAGAAGCTCTTTGAGCGCGGGCTGTTGTGCTCGCCGGTTGGGCCACCGAAGCTTTCTTGCAGCTCTTGCAGCAGCTGTTTCTGCTTCTCGTTCAGGCCTACCGGTGTTTCGACGACAACGCGGCACAGCAAATCACCCTGTGCGCCACCGCGGACAGACTTGACGCCTTTACCGCGCATACGGAAAAGCTTACCGGTCTGGGTTTCGCCAGGCACTTTCAGTTTGACGCGACCATCAAGGGTCGGTACTTCGATTTCGCCACCCAGCGCCGCCATAGCGAAGTTGATCGGGACTTCGCAATACAGGTTGTTGCCTTCACGCTCGAAAATCGGGTGCTGTTTAACCTGAACCTGAACGTACAGATCGCCTGCCGGTGCGCCATGCTGGCCCGCTTCACCTTCGCCCGCAAGACGGATGCGGTCTCCAGTGTCCACCCCTGCCGGGATTTTAACGGACAGCGTTTTGCTGCGCTCAACACGACCATGACCATGACATTTGTTGCACGGATCTTTGATCAGCGTACCGCGGCCCTGACAGTGTGGACAGGTCTGCTGCACGGCAAAGAAACCCTGACGCATCTGCACCTGACCAGAACCATGACAGGTCGGACAGGTCTGCGGCTGTGTACCTGGTTTTGCACCGCTACCGTGGCAAACGTCACACTCTTCCAGAGTCGGAATGCGGATCTCTTTGGTCACGCCACGTACAGCTTCTTCGAGGGTGAGCTCCATGTTATAGCGTAAATCAGCACCGCGCGCCGCACGTTGACGACCACGTCCGCCGCCAAAAATATCGCCGAAAACGTCACCAAAAATATCGCTGAAGTCTGCGCCGCCGCCAAAACCGCCGCCGCCCATGCCGCCTTGCTCAAACGCAGCATGACCATACTGATCGTATGCCGCACGTTTTTGCGAGTCGGTCAGAACTTCATAAGCTTCCTTGATCTCTTTAAATTTCGCCTCGGCCTCTTTGTCACCCTGGTTACGGTCCGGGTGGTATTTCATGGCCAGGCGTTTGTAGGCCTTTTTGATTTCACGCTCTTCCGCTGTTTTGGAAACGCCTAAAATCTCGTAATAATCTTGCTTAGCCATCTTTTTTAAATTGCCCCTAGATGAATGCACGGGCGGAGAGGAAATTCCCCTTCGCCCGTGTCAGTATAATTACCCGTTTATAGGGCGATTATTTTTTGTCTTTGACTTCTTCAAATTCAGCGTCGACAACATCGTCATCTTTCGCGTTGTTTGCAGAAGCATCAGCACCGGCAGTCTGCTGCTGGGCATGTTGCTGCTGGGCGATTTCCATCAGTTTCTGGGAAACCTGTGCCAGCTCCTGCATTTTCGCTTCGATAGCGGCTTTGTCTTCACCTTTCAGAGCAGTTTCCAGTGCAGTCAGTGCAGACTCGATAGCAGTTTTGTCGTCAGCCGGCAGTTTGTCGCCTGCTTCTTCAACCTGCTTACGGGTGCTGTGCAGCAGATGGTCGCCCTGGTTGCGAGTCTGTACCAGCTCTTCAAACTTACGGTCAGCTTCGGCGTTAGCTTCTGCGTCGCGTACCATTTTCTGGATTTCATCTTCGTTCAGACCAGAAGAAGCCTTGATGGTGATCTTCTGCTCTTTACCGCTGTTTTTATCTTTCGCGGAAACGTGCAGGATACCGTCAGCATCGATATCGAAGGTAACTTCGATCTGCGGCATGCCGCGCGGTGCCGGGTTGATACCATCCAGGTTGAACTGACCCAGAGATTTGTTATCAGCCGCACGTTTACGTTCACCCTGCAGCACATGGATGGTTACCGCAGACTGGTTGTCTTCAGCGGTAGAGAACACCTGGCTGTGCTTGGTCGGGATAGTGGTGTTTTTCGCGATCAGCGTCGTCATCACACCGCCCATGGTTTCGATACCCAGAGACAGCGGGGTAACGTCCAGCAGCAGTACGTCTTTCACGTCACCAGTCAGAACACCACCCTGAACAGCAGCACCGATTGCTACAGCTTCGTCCGGGTTAACGTCTTTACGCGGCTCTTTACCAAAGAACTCAGCAACTTTCTTCTGAACCATTGGCATACGAGTCTGACCACCAACGAGGATAACGTCGTCGATATCAGATACGGACAGGCCAGCGTCCTGCAGTGCAACTTTCAGCGGCTCAATGGAACGGTTTACCAGATCTTCAACCAAGCTTTCCAGTTTCGCACGAGTCACTTTGATGTTCATGTGTTTCGGACCGGTCGCATCTGCAGTGATGTACGGCAGGTTAACGTCGGTCTGCTGAGCGGAAGACAGTTCGATTTTCGCTTTTTCTGCCGCTTCTTTCAGGCGCTGCATTGCCAGCGGATCGTTGCGCAGGTCAATGCCCTGATCTTTCTTGAATTCTTCAACCAGGTAGTTGATCAGACGGCTGTCGAAGTCTTCACCACCCAGGTGGGTATCACCGTTGGTAGCCAGAACTTCGAAGGTTTTTTCGCCATCAACTTCGTCGATTTCGATAATAGAAATATCGAAAGTACCACCCCCCAGGTCATAAACCGCGATAGTACGGTTGCCAGTACCTTTGTCCAGACCGTAAGCCAGCGCAGCTGCGGTCGGTTCGTTGATGATACGTTTTACTTCCAGACCAGCGATACGGCCTGCGTCTTTGGTTGCCTGACGCTGAGCATCGTTAAAGTATGCCGGTACGGTGATAACAGCTTCAGTTACCGGTTCACCCAAGTAATCTTCAGCGGTTTTCTTCATTTTTTTCAGCACTTCAGCAGAAATCTGCGGCGGTGCCATTTTCTGGCCTTTAACTTCGACCCATGCGTCGCCGTTATCAGCAGCAATAATTTTGAACGGCATGATGGAAACATCACGCTGTACTTCTTCGTCCTGGAAGCGGCGGCCAATCAGGCGTTTAATCGCAAACAGGGTGTTTTGCGGGTTCGTCACTGCCTGACGTTTAGCCGGCTGACCAACCAGAGTTTCACCATCCTGGGTATAGGCAATAATAGAAGGCGTGGTGCGATCGCCTTCGGCGTTCTCCAGCACGCGAGGAGTGGTGCCATCCATAATCGCTACACAAGAGTTGGTAGTACCCAGGTCGATACCAATTATTTTACCCATCTAAACGTCTCCACTATATATTCGGTCATCATGTGGTTGTGAGTCTGTAATAGGGGCGAAATGTCTGGTTTCAACTGCCCAATTTCATTTTTTTGCAGACTCACTCACTGCGGTTGACTACTAAATGGGGTCGTAACCCACGTCATCAAGGGGGAGATGCAAAAATTTTTTGTGCTTTTGCGCAGAAATTTCGGTAATGCTGCCAACTTACTGATTTAGTGTATGATGGTGATTTTAAGGTGCTTGCGTGGCTTCCATTTCCATCAGATGTCCTTCCTGCTCCGCTACTGAAGGCGTGGTGCGTAACGGCAAAAGCACTGCCGGACATCAGCGCTATCTCTGCTCTCATTGCCGTAAAACATGGCAACTACAGTTCACTTACACCGCCTCTCAGCCCGGTACGCACCAGAAA
>NZ_MIIV01000104.1:0-7340 GCF_001743015.1 Shigella sp. FC1567 | reverse complement strand
CCCATAATGCGTGCACTGGCGCGACATCCGACGCCATTCATGGCCATATCAATGATTTTCTGGTGCGTACCGGGCTGAGAGGCGGTGTAAGTGAACTGTAGTTGCCATGTTTTACGGCAATGAGAGCAGAGATAGCGCTGATGTCCGGCAGTGCTTTTGCCGTTACGCACCACGCCTTCAGTAGCGGAGCAGGAAGGACATCTGATGGAAATGGAAGCCACGCAAGCACCTTAAAATCACCATCATACACTAAATCAGTAAGTTGGCAGCATTACCCTGACCATGCACGCCTGTTTGGATTTACCGCTGAAGATATTATGGATTTTTGGCAACACAAAGCGCCACAAAAATACTCTGCCTTTGAGTTGGCTTTTGAATTTGGTCACCGGGTTATTGCTGAATTAATCCTTAATACATTAAATAAGATGGCTGAAAGCTTTGGCTTTACGGATAACCCTCGATACATTGCGGAGAAAAATTATATGGAAGCTTTACTCAAAAAAGCATCTCCCCATACCGTACGCTAAATCTTTGCCTGCGCCGATACGCATAAACATCTTCCACATGCCCTTCACGTATGCGGTTTTGTAGTGCGCGCCAGTAATCAGCGCGGAACAGGTCGGCGTGCATCTCTTCAAACAGCGGACCAATACGCGGGTCGGCGCATAGCCAGTGGCGAAACTCTTCCGGGAAAACATCGCCCGGCGAGACGCTGTACCACGGTTCGCTGGCAAGTTCGTCTTCCGGATAGCGCGGCGGCGGGATGTCGCGGAAATTCACTTCCGTCATGTAGCAAATTTCATCGTAATCATAAAAAACCACACGCCCGTGACGGGTGACACCGAAGTTTTTAAACAGCATGTCGCCAGGAAAAATGTTAGCAGCGGCAAGCTGGCGAATAGCGTTACCGTATTCTTCAATGGCGTCGCGCAACTGCTGACCTTCCACTTGTTCCAGCCAGATATTGAGCGGCACCATCCGCCGCTCGATATAGAGATGGCGAATTACAATCTGCTCACCAAGATCGGTGATTTTTTCCGCTGCTTCCTGGAGCAGTAATTCCATTAATGCCGGGGAAATATGCCGCTTCTCCAGCACAAAGTTTTCAAACTCCTGGGTGTCCGCCATTCGGCCCACACGGTCGTGCTCTTTCACCAGTTGATAGCAGGCACGAACGTGAGCGGCAGACATCTCTTTCTGCGGCGCGAACTTGTCTTTGATGACTTTGAATACCCGATCAAAGCCCGGCAGCGTAAACACCAACATCACCATTCCACGAATACCCGGCGCTTCAATGAACTGCTCATTACAGCCCTGTAGATAAACGAGATATTCGCGGTAGCTTTCGGTTTTGGCGTGCTTCTGGCAGCCGATAGCCATATACAATTCAGCAGTGGTTTTACCTGGCAGAATTTCCCGTAGCCACTCGACCAGCGCTGCATAAACCATAAAATAAGAACGCGCAAAGCCAAAAACAATGCTCGCTTCGGCGGTCGTCGTCAGGCAGGTATCAATAAATAACTCGCCGTCGTCCGTCTGGTGGATCGGCAGTAAGAAGGGCAACGTGCCGGAAGGCGTGATCAGTTTGCCCACCAGCCAGGCGGCTTTATTGCGGTAAAACAGTTCGTTCGCCACCTGTAAATGACTTTCCGCGAGGTTGTCTGTCCCCAGCGTTTCCGTCAGATGGCGAATGATGTAATGAATGTCACGGCTTTTATTCTGCCAGCGCAGGCGCAGCGGCAGGTCGCTGATAACGCGCATCAGTAGAGATTCCCAGCCGTGATCGGGGTGAAAGTCTTTCGCCAGCGGGCGGGGAATGGTACGAAAGCGGCGCTCTGGCTGAGAGCTAAAGATAAAAAGCCGCTCGGGAGTAAGCGAGCGGTGGTCAAATAACCGACAGTACACGGAGTTAAAAAAGCTCTCCGCAATCTCGAAGCGCGGGTAATCCGGCAACAGCCGCGTGTAATGCTCTTTAACGCGCAGTAAAAATGCCGCGTCCGTACTTTGGCCGTTAGTAATGCAGCGCAGTTGCTCCACGACCAGACCAACGTGATGATCGTAAAGATGGATACGGTTTTTCATCGCCAGCTGGACAGCATGCCAGTCGGCCTGTTCGAAACGCTGCTGCGCCCCGGAAGTCACTTCGAGGAATCGACCATACTGAGCGTCGAAGCCTTGCAAAATGGTTTGAGCAATCAGTAATTCCAGGCCACGCGGCATTTAGCGCCCTCATCAGGAGCAGAGAATTGCCGGATGCGGCGTAAACGCCTTATCCAGCCTACGTTCGGCAACGGTTGTAGGCATGATAAGACGCGCAAGCGTCGCATCAGGCATCGTGCACCGATTGCCGGATGCGGCGTGAACGCCTTATCCGGCCTACAGTCAGCAACGGTTGTTGTTGCTTAGAACTGCGATTCTTCAGTGGAGCCGGTCAGCGCGGTGACTGAAGACGTGCCGCCCTGAATAATAGTCGTCACTTTATCGAAGTAACCTGTACCCACTTCCTGCTGGTGAGATACGAAGGTATAGCCATCTTTCGCGGCGGCAAATTCCGGCTGCTGCACTTTCTCAACGTAGTGCTTCATACCCTCGCCCTGGTCATAGGCGTTTGCCAGGTCAAACATGTTGAACCACATGCTGTGGATACCTGCCAGGGTGATGAACTGGAACTTGTAGCCCATATCCGACAGCTGCTGCTGGAAGCTGGCAATAGTTTTGTCGTCGAGGTTTTTCTGCCAGTTGAACGACGGCGAGCAGTTATAAGCCAGCAGTTTGCCCGGATATTTCGCGTGGATAGCTTGTGCAAAGCGACGCGCCAGTTCCAGATCCGGCGTGGAGGTTTCACACCAGACCAGGTCAGCATATGGCGCATACGCCAGGCCACGGCTGATCGCTTGCTCAATGCCCGCATGAGTACGGAAGAAGCCTTCACTGGTACGCTCGCCGGTAATAAATTCGCTGTCATACGGGTCGCAATCGGAGGTGATCAGATCCGCGGCATCGGTACGAGCAACCAGTAGGGTTGGAACGCCCGTCACGTCAGCTGCCAGACGCGCCGCGACCAGTTTCTGAATAGCTTCTTGAGTTGGCACTAAAACTTTGCCGCCCATGTGACCGCATTTCTTCACTGACGCCAGCTGATCTTCGAAGTGAACTGCCGCTGCACCGGCTTCAATCATCGCTTTCATCAGTTCAAAGGCATTCAGGACACCGCCAAAACCGGCTTCCGCATCGGCAACGATCGGCAGGAAGTAATCGACATAGCGCGGATCGCCCGGCTCAATGCCCGCGGACCATTGGATCTGATCCGCACGGCGGAAAGTATTGTTGATCCGCTCCACCACAGCTGGCACCGAGTTTGCCGGATAGAGCGACTGATCCGGATACATGCTGGCCGCCAGGTTAGCGTCCGCCGCTACCTGCCATCCCGACAGATAGACTGCTTCAATACCCGCTTTCGCCTGTTGCAGCGCCTGACCGCCAGTCAGTGCACCGAGGCTGTTGATGTAGCTTTTTTCGACTCGCCATGCAGCAGACGCCACATTCTCGCCGCGCCCAGTTGCGCCAGGGTGCATTCAGGATTGACTGAATCGCGTAATTTCACCACATCTTCCGCGCTGTATGGGCGAGTAATGCCTTCCCAACGCGGTTGAGTCCACTCTTTCTGTAATTCTTCAATTTGTTGTGTACGGGTTTTCATGTGCAGATGCTCCATAGTTATGTGGTGGTTTACGCTAACAGGCAGTAGCCTGGCAGGGTCAGGAAATCAATTAACTCATCGGAAGTGGTGATCTGTTCCATCAAGCGTGCGGCATCGCCAAAACGCCCCTGGGAGAAACGTTCTTCGCCCAGTTCGCTGGCAATGACTTTCATCTCTTCGCCCAGCATCTGGCGGAACAAGGCTTTAGTTACCGGTTTGCCATTGCTCAACATTTTTTGATGATGGATCCACTGCCAGATTGAGGTACGGGAAATTTCAGCCGTCGCCGCATCTTCCATCAGGCCATAAATCGGCACACAGCCGTTGCCAGAGATCCACGCTTCGATGTACTGCACGGCTACGCGAATATTTGCGCGCATACCTTCTTCGGTGCGTTCACCGTCACAAGGTGCCAGTAGCTGATCGGCAGTAATCGGCGCGTCTTGTTCGCGCATCACTTCAAGCTGATTTTTACGGGAGCCGAGAATGTCGTTGAATACCGCCATTGCCGTATCCGCAAGGCCTGAGTGAGCGATCCATGTGCCATCGTGACCGTTATTGGCTTCCAGCGATTTATCCGCTTTTACTTTGTTGAGCACCTGGTTATTGTGCTCTTCATCTTTGCTCGGAATAAACGCCGCCATGCCGCCCATCGCAAAAGCACCGCGTTTATGGCAGGTTTTAATCAACAGGCGTGAGTAAGCATTCAGGAATGGTTTATCCATCGTCACTGCCTGTCTGTCTGGCAGGACGCGATCGGGATAGTTTTTCAACGTTTTGATATAGCTGAAGATGTAATCCCAACGACCGCAGTTCAGACCAACAATATGGTCACGCAGCGCGTGAAGGATTTCATCCATCTGGAACACGGCGGGCAGCGTTTCAATCAGCAACGTCGCCTTGATGGTGCCGCGCGGCAGATTAAAGCGATCTTCTGCATAGCTGAAGACTTCGCTCCACCAGGCCGCTTCCTGCCAGGACTGGGTTTTCGGCAGATAGAAATAGGGACCACTGCCCTTTGCCAACAGAGCCTGATAGTTGTGGAAGAAATAGAGCGCAAAATCAAACAGGCTGCCGGGGATTGCCTCACCACGCCAGGTGACATGTTTTTCCGGCAAGTGCAGACCGCGTACCCGACAAATCAAAACCGCTGGATTGGGCTTGAGCTGGTAAATTTTGCCTGCTTCATTGGTATAGCTGATGGTACCGTTAACTGCATCACGCAGGTTAATTTGCCCGTCGATCACTTTGTTCCAGTCCGGGGCCAGTGAATCTTCGAAATCGGCCATAAAGACTTTCACATTGGCGTTGAGCGCGTTGATCACCATCTTGCGCTCTACCGGGCCAGTTATCTCTACGCGGCGGTCTTCTAAGTCCGCAGGAATCCCGCGAATTTTCCAATCAGCATCGCAAATGGAAGCTGTTTCCGAAATAAAATCAGGCAACGTTCCGTTATCAATATCTTGCTGCTGCTGAATGCGCGCTGCCAGAAGTTTATTTCGTTGTGGCGTAAAATGCGTCACCAGCTCAGTCAGAAATTCTACCGCTTCGGCAGTAAGAATTTGCTTCTCCTGCTCGCCATACGGCCTTGTGAAAGCCAGTTCATCGGTTGTTGTTGCCTGTTCAGTCATCGTGCAGCTCCTCGTCATGGATCCGAAAACTTCCCCACTGTGAACGAAGGATCGTTGTGCGCTTTTCGTTCAGCACAACTAAGACTACTCATTTAAAATGCAAAATCAAAAACAATTTCCATTTTAATTGAAAATGCTTGATAACTTATTGATAACAATGTGAATAAAATTTATTCACCTCCTGAGGTGCGTTTCGGAAATAAAAAAGGCACCCGAAGGTGCCTGAGGTAAGGTGCTGAATCGCTTAACGATCGACTATCACAGAAGATTAATCCAGCGTTGGATTCATGTGCCGTAGATCGTATGGCGTGATCTGATAGACGTAATAGTTGAGCCAGTTGGTAAACAGCAAATTACCGTGACTACGCCAGCTCGCTCGCGGTGTATTTTGCGGATCATTGTGCGGGAAATAGTTATACGGTACTTCCGGGTCTAGTCCGGCTTCCACATCGCGGAAATATTCCTGCGCCAGCGTTTGCGCATCATATTCGGGATGGCCCGTCACAAAGGCAATGCGCTTATCTTTGCTGGCAAACAGATATGCATCCCCTTCTTCCGTCTCTGCCAGAATTTCCAGATCGGTGTAATCACGAATCAACGCTGCCGGAAAGTCAGCATAGCGCGAATGTGGTGCCAGGAATGAATCATCAAAGCCACGCGTCAGAAGCGCATGAGGATGGAGAATATGATGCTCGTAAACGCCAGAGAGTTTGTCGGTGCGAGTTTGCTTAGGAATGCCGTAGAGGATATTGAGCGCGGCCTGTACCGCCCAGCAGACAAACAGCGTCGAGGTGACGTGATCTTTCGACCACTCCAGCACCTGTTTGATCTGCGGCCAGTAAGCGACATCATTAAACTCCACCAGGCCCAGCGGCGCACCGGTTACAATCAGACCGTCAAAGTTCTGTTCCTGAATATCTTCAAAGTTACAGTAGAAGTTGTTCAGATGCTCTGCGGGCGTGTTGCGCGATTCACGGGAATCGATGCGCAACAGCTGAATATCGACCTGCAAAGGTGAGTTTGAAAGCAGGCGCAGAAACTGATTTTCAGTTTCAATCTTCTTCGGCATCAGGTTAAGGATCAGAACCTTAAGTGGACGAATTTCCTGACCAGACGCACGAGAAGTTGTCATCACAAAGACGTTTTCTTCACGCAAGAAATTGACGGCGGGTAGCTCGTCCGGCACACGAATCGGCATAACCTGATTACCTCACTACATACACTTATACGTTTAGACATCCAGATAGCTGAAGATAACCAGAAAATTTGCCAATGTCGAGCCTGCATGTTGAAGGTGAGAAAGTTTCAAGGAAAAGACTACGTTAGAATATAAGAATGACTAAAAGGAGAGAAAATGGTTATTAGTATTCGCCGCTCACGGCATGAGGAAGGGGAGGAACTCGTTGCGATTTGGTGTCGATCTGTCGATGCCACACACGATTTTTTATCAGCAGAGTATCGGGCCGAGCTGGAGGTGCTAGCTAGTTCGTTCCTTCCTGCCGGAAGCGCCGTTGTGGATCGCGGTTAATGAACGGGATCAGCCGGTTGGGTTTATGTTGTTAAGTGGGCAGCATATGGATGCGCTGTTTATCGATCCTGATGTGTGCGGCTGCGGCGTGGGTCGGATGCTGGTGGAGCATGCGCTCTCGATGGCACCGGAACTGACAACCAACGTTAATGAGCAAAATGAGCAGGCGGTTGGGTTCTATAAGAAGGTGGGTTTTAAGGTTACGGGACGCTCTGAGGTGGACGATTTGGGGAAACCGTATCCGTTGCTGAATCTGGCGTATGTGGGGGAATAAGCCGCCCCTGCCGTGCCTGCCCAGGCTGGAGAAGACGCGCCAGCGTCGCACCCGGCATTTTTTTCACCAACGCCAAAAGGCCCAGTCTTCCGACCGGGCCTTCTGCTTAATTTGATGCCTGGCAGTTCCCTACTCTCGCATGGGGAGACCCCACACTACCATCGGCGCTACGGCGTTTCACTTCTGAGTTCGGCATGGGGTCAGGTG
>NZ_MIIV01000103.1:0-7463 GCF_001743015.1 Shigella sp. FC1567 | reverse complement strand
AAACTGGCACGTCATCAACGTAAACAGGCGATGTATACCCGAATGGCAGCCTTCCCGGCGGTGAAAACGTTCGAAGAGTATGACTTCACATTCGCCACCGGAGCACCGCAGAAGCAACTCCAGTCGTTACGCTCACTCAGCTTCATAGAACGTAATGAAAATATCGTATTACTGGGGCCATCAGGTGTGGGGAAAACCCATCTGGCAATCGCGATGGGCTATGAAGCAGTCCGTGCAGGTATCCAAGTTCGCTTCACAACAGCAGCAGATCTGTTACTTCAGTTATCTACGGCACAACGTCAGGGCCGTTATAAAACGACGCTTCAGCGTGGAGTAATGGCCCCCCGCCTGCTCATCATTGATGAAATAGGCTATCTGCCGTTCAGTCAGAAAGAAGCAAAACTGTTCTTCCAGGTCATCGCTAAACGTTATGAAAAGAGCGCAATGATCCTGACATCCAATCTACCGTTCGGGCAGTGGGATCAAACGTTCGCCGGTGATGCAGCACTGACCTCAGCGATGCTGGGCCGTATCTTACACCACTCACATGTCGTTCAAATCAAAGGAGAAAGCTATCGACTCAGACAGAAACGAAAGGCCGGGGTTATAGCAGAAGCTAATCCTGAGTAAAACGGTGGATCAATATTGGGCCGTTGGTGGAGATATAAGTGGATCACTTTTCATCCGTCGTTGACACAACACTGGCTCTGGTATGCGTACAACACTAAAACTGGCGGTGTGTTGGCTTACACTTTCGGGCCACGGAATGATGAGACCTGTCGGGAACTGTTAGCCCTGTTGACTCCGTTCTGTATCGGCATGGTGACCAGCGATGACTGGGGCAGCTACGCCAGAGAAGTGCCGAAGGAGAAACACCTGACCGGCAAAATCTTCACGCAACGTATTGAACGTAACAACCGGACCCTCCGCACCCGCATCAAGCGGCTGGCACGTAAAACAATCTGCTTCTCGCGTTCCGTGGAAATCCACGAAAAAGTCATCGGCTCCTTCATTGAAAAGCACATGTTCTACTGATTGGAAGCACTACCCCCGCCTGTTGCGACAGTCACGTCATCGCCGTCCGTTACCGGAACATGTTTCCCGCGAAATACACCATCTGGAGCCTGAAGAAAGCTGTTGTCCGGAGTGTGGTGGTGAACTGGATTATTCGGGGGAAATCAGCGTCTTTCTCCCGGAAAGGCATACTATCTTACAGTAATATTCATTCCGATGATTAATAAATCAGCAATGCGCGCATTTTTAATATAAGCATGTACAATATGCACTTGCATGCATTACCCTGCTAATGCAGTTTTTTTTGTAATAAGTTAAAATCCTACATAGCACGGAGGGGGAATGACTAGTTTTGAGCAGTTAAGTAAGGTTGCGCAGCGTGCAGATAAAATGTTGCTCGCCCTAACAAAACAGATTCAGGAGCAAAAGCAGGAGTTTCAGGCTGATGTTTTTTATCAAGTCTATTCAAAGTCTGCTGTAGCTAAGCTTCCAAAATTAACGCGCGCAAGCGTGGATGGTGCAGTCGGTGAGATGGAGGCTCAGGGCTATCAGTTTGAAAAACGCCCAGCAGGAACCGCGACAAAATATGCATTAACCATCCAGAACATTATCGATATCTATGCACATCGTGGCATTCCTAAATATCGCGATCGTTATAGTGAGGCATATTCCATATTCATCGGTAGTCTAAAAGGCGGTGTGTCTAAAACCGTGAGTAGTGTTTCCGTAGCTCACGCCCTGCGTGCTCATCCTCACCTGCTGTCAGAAGATTTACGTATTCTGCTCCTTGATTTAGATCCCCAGTCATCAGCCACTATGTTTCTGAACTACTTGCATGCGGTGGGGCTGGTTGATACAACCGCACCGCAGGCTATGTTGCAGAACGTGAGTCGTGAGGAATTACTGGAAGATTTTATCGTTCCGTCAGTTATCCCTGGCGTTTATGTTATGCCGGCTTCTATTGACGACGCCTTTATTGCATCAAACTGGGATACTCTGTGCGAGGAGCATCTATTAGGACAAAACAAACACGCGATATTGCGTGAGAATATTATTGATAAGCTGAAGCATGATTTCGACTTCATCCTTATTGATACAGGCCCGCATCTGGACGCATTTTTGAAAAATGCCATTGCTGCCGCAGATATCATGTTTACACCGGTGCCGCCAGCACAAGTTGATTTCCATTCCACGCTTAAATATTTGGCTCGTTTACCTGAACTTGTACAGATTATTGAACAGGATGGATGTTCATGCCGTTTGCAGGCAAATATTGGCTTCATGTCGAAACTGGCGAATAAGTCAGATCATAAATACTGCCATAGCCTGACAAAAGAGATTTTCGGTGGTGACATGCTTGATGTTTCAATGCCACGTCTTGATGGTTTTGAGAGAAGCGGCGAGTCGTTTGATACCGTGATATCTGCGAATCCTGTTACTTATGTTGGCAGTGGTGAAGCTTTGAAAAATGCACGTATGGCAGCAGAAGATTTCGCTAAAGCAGTTTTTGATCGTATTGAATTTATAAGGGCCAACTACTGATGGAAAACAGAAAGCACCGACCGACTATTGGCCGTACGCTGAATACAAATATCCTGAATAATACTGAAGAAATATCGGCTCCAGTTCATGTATTTACCCTCAATACTGGCCGAAAGGCAAAATTTACTGAGATCAAGGTTGATCATGACAAAGTGGACACTCAAACTTTTGTGGTTGAAGAGGTGAATGGCCGCGAACAGACAGCCCTGACGCCGGACTCACTAAAAGACATCACCAGAACTATACGTTTACAACAATTCTATCCATGTATTGGGATTCGGACTGGCGATCTTATTGAGATTTTGGATGGTTCCCGTCGTCGGGCAGCAGCTTTGCTATGCAAGGTTGGATTACGTGTACTTGTAACGGATGATGAGCTTACTGTTTCTGAAGCTCAGCATCTGGCGAAAGATTTGCAGACGTCACTTGAACATAATATTCGTGAAATTGGGTTGCGTTTAGTACGTCTCAAAGAGGCCGGTATGAACCAGAAGCAAATTGCGGAAAGAGAGGGATTGTCGGCAGCTAAGGTGACTCGTGCCCTCCAAGCAGCGTCCGTACCTAAAGATTTTGTGTCTCTTTTTCCTGTTCAGTCTGAGCTGACATACGCCGATTACAGGCAACTGGCTGAATTAAGTGAACGACTGAGGCTGGGTGATATATCTATTGATGAAGTTGTGAAGAATATCTCGCCGAGTATTGAGCTTATTACTGCTGATGACAATCTTTCTGAAGACGAGGTTAAAAACAGTATTATGCGGCTTATAACCAAGGAAATGTCTTCATTGCTTGATTCAGGAGTAAAGGATAAAGCGGTTGTAACTTTGTTATGGAAATTTGATAGTAAAGATAAATTTGCTCGAAAACGAGTAAAGGGACGTACGTTCTCATATGAATTCGGCAGATTACCGTTGGAAGTTCAGGATAAGTTAGATCGTATGATTGCTCTTGTACTAAAAGATAATCTGAATTCGCTGTGAAAATTCAAGTTTTTCGCCAGCAACTCACCAGTTTTTAATTGGCTGTTTTAAAAGAAATTTTGCTTTTATTAGCGTTTTTTTTGAACAGTATTTCACGGTGAAATCGCCTGTTTCACCGTATCTTCTTTGCTTGAAAAAGATAGTTTCTCTTAGCCGTTTAACAGTAACCGATGAGATAGTCTTCCCCCTCTTTCACGGCAGCCTTCAATTGCGCCATGATGGATAAACTTTAACCACAAAAGTAAGCGGGATACCATGTCTGAACAGAAAATCACCGGCATTGATCTGGCTAAAACGAACTTTTATCTTTTCAGTATCAATGCTCATGGCAAACCCGCAGGAAAGACCAAACTTTCTCGCAATCAACTGCTTAACTGGCTGGTGCAACAGCCTAAAATGACTGTTGCGATGGAGGCTGGCGGGGCATCTCATTACTGGGCCCGGGAAATCAGGAAACTCGACCATGATGTAATATTGCTTCCGGCACAACATGTTAAAGCTTATCAGCGGTGCCAGAAAAATGATTATAACGACGCACAGGCAATAGCTGAGGCCTGCCAACATGGAACTATACGACCCGTACCAATAAAAACTCTGGAGCAACAGGACGTCCAAACTTTTTTGAATATGCGTCGGTTGGTTTCAATGGAAAGGACACAACTGATAAATCACATTCGTGGACTTCTTGCTGAATACGGCATTGTGTTCAGTAAAGGCGCAGCAGAATTACGCCAAAAGTAAGCGGCTCGTCAGAACCGTATTGATATTTACTGAGAGCTCAGATCAACTTTCTAGGGCAACAGATCACGTACCCGGTTTGCCGGCCAGTCCTGGATATGCTCAATGACGTAACGCAGCCATTTTCTGGTTCCACATTGTTCAGACGGCATGTGCCGATCAGCGAGTACAACACCGCCGCATGTTCGTCATCGCTGTCGGAACCCGCGAGTCGAGTCAGCCGGAGAGAATTTCACTCCCCGGCTGCTCACGGAACCGTACGTGACACTCTCGCGTCATACGGCTCTTGATCACTCATTTGATGCACGTAGTAAATACCAGTGAACAAATAGCTTCGGATACTCCTTCCTTACCAGCGTCAGCTTTCGCTGAGCCTTCCGGTTCGAAAGTCTGTATTTAGACTGCATCCACTTGAGCAGACGTGACTGCATTGCACTCCACAGTCGATAGTTGAAATTTCTGGACCAGAACTTTCCGTAGTACTCGATCCAGCCTCTCACTATCGTATTGTAGCGCCTCGCAAAATCCAGCAAACTCTCAGCTGTTGAGCGATGTATACGCCACTTCTTGATTGTTTCTGTTATTTTGCGCATTGCTGCATTTGACGCACCCGGCATGCATTTTCGGTACCGTTCGCCTTTGAAATTCTTCAGCGTACGCACTTTGAAGTCATATCCGAGAAAGGTGAAACTCGTTGCGACGTTTCTCCTTTTAAACGTGTCAATGTAGGCGATATTCGTTTTCCCTGCATTCAGGACCAGCCCGACTTCCGAGAAGCGCTCCGATAACCTGTTCTTTAGCCTTGTTGCATCACTCATTCGTGAACAATGTACTACAATATCGTCAGCGTACCTCTCAAACGGTACCCCCCGATATTCTCTTTCCATCCACAAATCAAATGCATAGTGAAGGAACAAGTTAGCAAGTAGCGGACTAATGACCCCGCCCTGCGGAGTGCCTCGTGTTCGGGTTATTAATTCTCCATTTTCACAACTCTGCATTGGCGCTTCCATCCAGCGTCGACAGTACAGGATGACCCATTTAGGCATCCCGTGGTGTTCCAGAGCTTTGAGCACCAGATCATGTTTCACATGGTCGAAAAACGCACTGATGTCCACTTCCAGTATCCAGCTATAACGCCAGCACCGGATGGCACATTGTTTCAGAGCGTCATGAGCTGATTTGCCTGGTCGGTAACCATATGAATCAGCATGGAAAATCGGGTCAAGCTTTTCTTCCATGAAAAGTTTTATCGCTCCCTGAGCAATTCGATCGGATACTGTTGGGATCCCCAGAATGCGTTCCTTGCCATTCGACTTCGGGATCCGTTTTTCCAGCACTGGTGGCGGAAACCATGTTCCCGAACATAGCCGGTTCCAGATCTTGTATAGATTGCCATCACGTTGCTGGTCGAACATTTTCAAAGTCTGCCCGTCGCATCCGGGGGGCTCCCTTGTTGCGACGCACATCCAGATATGATGCCCAGACCAGTGCATTACTCCCTATTGAGGGAGTTTAAGAAACAATGTTTGCACCTGAGTTTTTGATGGCTTAAAACCATGATGAATATAAAACTGTTTTGCGTTTTCCGTAAGCGCATGAACCATAATTGCACGCACACCGATATTTTCGGCAACCCTGTAACAACGACGAACTGCATCATGAAGTAAATCCGCGCCAAGCCCTTTTCCTCGAAATGACACATCTACAGCCAGGCGTGCAAGTATAATTACAGGAATGGGGTCTGGCATATTGCGCCGAAGGTTACCTGTAGCTTCTGTATGATTGACACTACCAGTGGCCAGTGAGTAAAAACCGACTATTTGTTGCGTACCTTTTCTGCATACAACAAAAGTCCGGGTGGCTCCGATTGCCTGATTTTTTAGCCCCTTCTGCTTTAACCAGTCATCAAGTACAGCTTCACCGCTGACAAATTCAGCGACCTGATGAAATGAGGATAAAGGTTCTGGTGCAGTTACACATCCCATTGAGGTTTCCTTGCCAGCAATTTTTCGATGGCAGGATCATCTGCAACCGGAGCATCAAGCATTTCAATGAACTCTTCATATTGCCTGTCATTAAAATTAAACACCCGCCGGTCGAGAATAACATCTTCAGCAGCTTTACAGGCCATTTCCAGAATGAAATCTGTACGCGACTTATGAAGAATTTCTGCAGCAGCATCAATGAGTATCCGCTGTGATTCTCTTGCTCTGAGATTGAGCTGAACACCTGATTTCATAAAGCCTCCGTATATCATTTGCTTTACAACAATAGCATATTGACAATATATAGCAAATGATGTACACAAAGTAACAGATTACAGATGCCGCGTCAGCGGCATTTACCTCTGTGGACGTAACCGCACTCAAAGGGGATATCGGGTGGCGCAGGGGCACCGCCCCCCTACGCTCCCACGGAACCGTACGTGACACTCTCGCGTCATACGGCTCTTGTCGTTGAACCATTCAAGTATCGTAAGCTAAGCACCAGTGTGCAAACAGCGTCGGGCAGTCGTGACGAATTCGCAGTAACCACTCGAATGCACGCACCAGACTACCTCGCGCTCGCTTGTGTTTGCGGGCAATCCACTTGGCCAAGTGCAGGTCAACCTGCGCCATTACCGGGTATAGCTTCGATTGGTAACCTCAAACGCCTCGACTGACCCCCTTCGCTCCATGCCCATTACAGGCACTTCCTCACTACTACGAAGCCATCTGCCCCTGTGTCTCGCATCGGTACTCAGGCGCTTGCAGTGCCTCTGCTCCGCGCCGCTCCCTTAGCATCGAGACGACAGGTTCCCACGTTCCGTACGAGAGCCTGTGTTGCGTTCATGCTGCCTATATGCCGGATGCCGCCCTGAAGTGGCACACTGAATTTGGCCACCTGAACAGAGGTGATATGCTCACCTCAGAACAACACAGGTGCTCCAATGAAAAAAAGAAATTTTAGCGCAGAGTTTAAACGCGAATCCGCTCAACTGGTTGTTGACCAGAAATACACGGTGGCAGATGCCGCCAAAGCTATGGATGTTGGCCTTTCCACAATGACAAGATGGGGCAAACAACTGCGTGATGAGCGTCAGGGCAAAACACCAAAAGCCTCTCCGATAACACCAGAACAAATCGAAATACGTAAGCTGAGGAAAAAGCTACAACGCATTGAAATGGAGAATGAAATATTAAAAAA
>NZ_MIIV01000102.1:0-7551 GCF_001743015.1 Shigella sp. FC1567 | reverse complement strand
TCGGCCTTTGAGGTCGTGGTATGGATGACGGATGGCTGGCCGCTGTATGAATCACGCCTGAAGGGAAAGCTGCACGTTATCAGCAAGCGTTACACTCAGCGCATTGAGCGACATAATCTGAATCTGAGACAACATCTGGCAAGGCTGGGACGGAAGTCACTGTCGTTCTCAAAATCGGTGGAGCTGCATGACAAGGTCATCGGGCATTATCTGAACATAAAACACTATCAGTAAGTTGGAGTCATTACCTTAAAAACCTTCTCATGTTTAGAGTTTTTTATTATGTTTATCATAATGATATGACGATCTGAGTTTTTAAAATCAAGAAGAAAAGATAAGTTTTTTAAATGCACAGTGCCTGTGGATAACTTTGCGTAAATCCGGAGGACAGATCACTCTGAAGCAAGACAACAGCATCTGAAAACAATATGCTCACGTTTCAACCACAGGGCGTAAGTGATCCTACCCACGTAATATGGACACAGGCCTAAGCGAGGTTCTGGTTTTCAAATTGTTCCGGACTGAGGCCGCCACACCAACTGTGCCGTCGCCAGCGATTGTAATCACATTCGATATAATTAAACACTGTTGCCCGCATTATTTCCCGGCTGATAAAGTGTTCTCCGTGGAGACATTCCACTTTCAGCGAATGAAAGAAGCTTTCCACGCAGGCATTATCGTAGCAGCAGCCCTTTGCGCTCATACTGCCACGCAGATTATGCCACTTCAGCAGCGCCTGATAATCTGCTGAACAGTACTGACTTCCTCGGTCCGAGTGAACGATAACGTTCCGGGGTCTCTTACGCCGCCACAGCGCCATCTGCAGGGCATCGCAGGCCAGTTGCGCCGTCAGGCGTGGTGACATGGACCAGCCAATAACGGCACGTGACCACAGGTCAATGACCACAGCCAGATACAGCCAGCCTTCATCTGTACGTAAGTACGTGATGTCTCCCGCCCACTTCTGGTTCGGACCACTGGCGTAAAAATCCTGCTCCAGCAGATTTTCTGACACAGGCAGGCCATGTGCGCGGTAACTGACCGTATTGCTGGGTAAGATCAATTTGCTCACTGGTATTTACTACGTGCATCGAATGAGTGATCAAGAGCCGTATGACGCGAGAGTGTCACGTACGGTTCCGTGAGCAGCCGGAGAGTGAAACTCTCTCCGGCTGACTCGACTCGCAGGTTCCGACAGCGGTGACGAACATGCAGCGGTGTTGTTCTCGCTGATCGGCACATGCCGTCTGAACAATGTGGAGCCAGAAAAATGGCTGCGTTACGTTATTGAACATATCCAGGACTGACCGGCAAACCGGGTACGCGATCTGTTGCCTTGGAAAGTTGATCTGACTTCTCAGTAAATATCAATATGATTCTGACGAGCCGCTTACCTTTGAGCAGAGAAAGGGGAGAGGGATCCCACATCCATGAGCTAGGAAAATACAAAAACTGGCTATACAACAATTCAATATATTAGGACTTACTTGCGAGGAGAAATATAGCACCGCTCAGGCAATTCCTGGGTATTTACTTTTCTTAGTTTCTTTACTCGGGATGTTCTGTCATCAGAAAGGCGATTCTAAATTTGTAATATAATCACTCATATTCCCACGTAATTTCTTTAGATCAATATATTGCACATTTTTCTCAAAAAACTGATCGGAAATAAGATTTGCAACATTGCTTGTTGTATCATTTTTAACGCTTCTATTCATCCCTTCACAAAGTTCGTCCATTTTCTTTTTGAAATAACTGCTTCCTGATACAAGATGATTTATGGAACTTTGTGCAGCATTGATGTCTAGAGAAATGTGATAATCTTTCTCAACCTGTTTAAATATCTGTTTACGGAGATTATCGCCGATTTTTCGGCTGTGTTCTGCACAAAACTTATCAATACATTGGTTTACCACCCGGGATACGTAGACTTTTTTTTCATCATTTTTCCAATCTGTAATATTTTCACCGATTTGTTCTGAAACAGAGCTCAAAATACTAGTATTTATTTTGGTTGATGATATTTTTACTATCCTTTTCCCCATTGTACAGCGGATAATCTCATCAACCTTTCCTGAAAAATATCTTTTGTGAGATAAACTGATTCCAAAATTATTAAAAGATGTTCCAAGCATTATAATCACTTTGTCATGTAAAATAGTAACATTGTCATTATTTTAGCTGATTCAAACAATTCTGTAAATGCTTTGAGTTCTTTACTCCCTTGGCTCAATGATGGACCGTCTGGAATCCCAGAGACTAAACTCTCTGAGAAAGAGAGTATGAAAAAACTTGGGGCAGTCCCTAAATGAAGGGACCAACAGCGGTAAAATAACCGGCATCATTCATAATGATGCCCTGTTAGTTGTAGTTATGAAGATTTACGTCATTAAAATTGCTGTTCGTAGTGTCAGTCCTATGGTCTGGCATCAGCTGAGGATCGTAGCCGATACATCACTGGCTTCACGACATTCGTGTTGAGGCTATTCATGAAAACTCCACGCTGAAAACGCCTTTTTGTATAAACGGTCACGGTATGCCCGGAGCCACTGTTGCTGATGAATTCGATAAAACCTTGGCGTTTCTTGAAGCTATCGTTAATGCGGATAATGAAACAACGATTGGTGAGATTCGCTCTTTTGCCGACACCCTGGGCGCTGTCCGGTTCAATCGCAACAAAATCAACCGGCAGCTGAGCAAACCCAACCTTGCCTCTCTGGCGCTGGAGCATGAAGTGATTTAGCTGGGACGTAGCCACTGACAGCTTCTATAAAAGTATGATCCTACCCACGTAATATGAACACAGGCTTAAGTGAGGTTCTGGTTTTCAAATTGTTCAGGACTGAGACCTCCACACCAACTGTGCCGTCGTCAGCGATTGTAATCGCACTTGATATAATTAAACACTGTATATTTCATTTGTGGAGTCTCCAGTCTGAGGGGGCTTTATGCATTCCGTATTGGGCACTATGATGCCAGAAATCTGCAAGGCTCCACACCTTCCTGTATTTCCCTTCCTCTATCACAGTGCACTTTACTTAATAGGGTGGGATGTGTTCATTACATTTATTGTGTTTTTTATGATTGTTTTTGCGTCCAGTGTCGTTCGTCATGGGAAACTGGTTCTATGGGTAGTATCGCTCAGTCTAGTTAACTGTTTGTTTCTTTTTAGAAATTAAGCAGATCACACAATTCGGGGAGAGCTCCTTCTAAGTGCAATTCTTTGCAGCTATTTAGCACACTTAAAACAACTCTTGTATTTTGTCAGAAATAATATTAAACATGTCTTGTTCATTATTGTTAAGTCTGTCTGCTATTTCTGTAAGTTTTATCCCACTATGATGGCATATATTTATATATGCATCATAGCCTCGATATTCCCTTTCCCTGCGGCCAGAAATAATCCTGGTAACCCCTCATTATCTCTTACATCCAATAGTTTAATCGTTTCTTTTGGTGATAAATCAAAAGTTTTAATAAAATCTCCATAAGCTTGAATCGCAGCGGAATGACCTTCTTGAAGAGCTATGAACAAAGCAGATTCCCCAGCATTATTTCGTGCTGCAAGAACTTCTAGTTTTTCCTCTTTGGGTATTTCGGCTGCCAACAGCGATTCACCGTATTTACGCGCTGCATCAGCATTTCCATGCCAAATCAATGAAAACAAATTATGGCGGTTATACTCCTTATTATTCTTTGTCGGAATGGATATGCTCTGTATTTTGGCCAATTTTCTGAAAGAAACACCACTATATCCCCCCCCTGATTTTTCTTCATTGATGGCGTGGGATATAGCGGTATTTGTCACGTTAATGATATTACGTTTCATTCCTTTATTTTCATTAGCAGTATTGCTGCCTATTATTAGGTGCATATTTTTGTTGTTTGCTGGATGTAATCCATAGTTATTTATTGACATTTTTGTTCATCCTTTTTGCTAAAAAAAACAATAACCTATTTTTGTAATGTAATAGATATTAGTCTATTGCTAATCTAAAAAAACCATTGCCACATTGAATGGCTATATTCACCAATAAATTCTTTCGATTTCGTATATTGACATATCGTAGATATATCTTATCCCTAAGATTCAATAATCGAGTCCGTTTACCATTCTGTGCAAGCGCCTTCACTCAGAAGTGACCGTCAAGGCGATCACCAAACTTGATAATAAAGCAGCTCATTGCCATACGCCAGTCCTTAAGGGGCGTTGTCCATTTCTGTGATGCTGCCTAGATTTAACTGCCTGCTCCGGCTTATCTACATCTAAATATGTGAGCCTAATACCGCTACACTTTGGCCAGACTATGTTTTTCTCCGGGAAGTGGGCTAACCGTCTCCATAAAGTGACGAACTTTTTTCAACAGTGGCCATATTGAACGGCACTGATGATTACGGGTTATTGTCTCATGAAGAGCCGGCCACATCACTGACAGCAGTGACTTCAGGCCTTCAGCACCAGACAGCCTGAACCAGTTAATCCATCGCCCGACAGATTTAGTAATCTAGGGCTGGTTTTTCTTCAGCTGTTGCGGTTCGAAAGTGCCATTACGATCACGCAGAGTACGGATTTCCAGAGGTTCATCTCCAGTAGTGATAATCTTCGTTAAGCAACCATTGCGGGAATTGCTGCCAGATCTAAGCTGATTTTTCTCGCACCCAAGATGATGAGTCATATTAGCATTGAGTACGGTTTCATTTTCAGCATCCAATCAAACTGACTGAGATCTTCAGGATTTTTGAGACTTTTGGCTAGTTCATTAGCTAAAGCCCGCAACTTATTAGATGTCAACTGTTTTTCATTCATAAATTCACCTTCATTTGATATCAAATTAAATAGTTCAACATCAGAGAATTATACAAACTTATGTACAGGCTCCTATGATCTTCGAATCCTGAAGATTATAGTGAAAATAAGTTTTCACGTTGAAATCCCACATAGTTAGTATATGATAAATAATCATGGATGACCTGATTAACCTCTTGGGGTAGTGCTTTTATAGAAGAATAAATATTCTACTAATTTAATACATCACCTAAAATAGTATTGTTTTTTATGGTTGGTTGAAGGTCGTGGTGATGATGTTAGTCCTTTTGAGAATATTCCAGTGCCAGATCTTACTTATAATAAAGGGGCTTGGCAGTTTGGATAAACTATTGTTCTTATTCCACTAATACAAACTTTTTGTAAAGTATATTAAATATACTTCATTTCATACTGAAATCCCCGGAAGTATTCAATCAAACAATTACACCATAAAAGGAAGAGGGGGCCCTAATTAAGTTGTCAAGCATGTTTATGATACCTGCAGGGTATAAATTTTCTGGCTGCAAGCAGACACATATAAAACGTCTTTATTGATCCTACCCACATAATATGGACACAGTCGTAAGTGAGGCTCTGGTTTTCAAATTGTTCCGGACTGAGACCACCACACCAACGGTGCCGTCGCCAGCGATTGTAATCGCACTCGATATAACTAAACACTGTTGCCCGCACTATTTCCCGATGGATAATAGTGTTCTCCGTGGAGACATTCCATTTTCAGCGAATGAATTTTCATCTGTTGCTGTATCCAGTCATACAGTGACTGCATCAGTGGCGCGGCTCTGGCTTTTCTTGCCGCCAGACGCTGTTCTGCTGAACATCCCCGGACTTCTGCCTCGATGGCATACAGTTCACCGATACGCAGCAGGGCTTCCGTTATTCTGCCGGATTCGTACAACGCCCGGTAACCACCGTAAGCATCGGCCTGAAGCACTCCGCTGTAACCGGCCAGATGATTCTGTGGATGGATACCTTTCCGGTCCGGTGAGTACGCGAACCAGACGCCGGAGGCATTTCCGAACCGGCGTTACGGTCATCACGGACATAGACCCACAGCCGGGCAGTTCTTGTTTTACCACTGCCCGGCTCCTGGACCGGAACGGGGATATCATCCGCATGAACTTTACCGGGCATCAGCACATACTGGCGCAGGACGTCATACAGCGGCTCCAGCAGTTCAGCAACGGCACCGGTCCAGCGACCCAGTGTGGCACGGCTCAGCTCCACGCCCTGACGACGTTATATTTCTGACTGGCGGTATAACGGCAGATAGCCTGCATATTTTCCAGCGACAACATGGGCCAGAAGCCCCGCTCCGGCATAACTGCGTGCAATGGGTTTTGAAGGCACCGGTGCCTGCACGATATGGTCACACCGGCAACAGGCCAGTTTCGGACGTTGTGTTTCGATAACCTTAAAGGCGCTGCTGATAAGCTCCAGCTGCTCTGACACATCACATCCCAGAGAACTGAGTTCGCCACCACAGGCCGGGCAGCATTCCTCTTCCGGACGGATGACCCGGGTTTCACGGGGAAGTGAGGCAGGTAACGGTTTACGGGCTGAAGACTGGCGCAGGGGAGATGGCAGTACCGGGTCATATTGCTCACCCAGCGTTTCCGCCATTTCTTCCTGAAGTGCGCTGATTCGCTCCTGTGCTTCCAGTATCTGCCGTTCGGTTTTTGCGCGAAGTTTTTCTGAGCTTTAACCGAACTGCATGCGCTGCAGTTTCGCAACCAGCGCCTTCAGCCGGTTGATTTCGGAAGCATAAGCCGCCACCCGCTGTGAGAGCAGGCGGTTGTATTTCGCCATCTGGCGGATGGTGTCCTGTTGCGTCTGCAACAGTGCCCGCAGGCGGGCATTCTCATGAGCAAGTGAGGTGTCCATATCCTCACTTTACAACGGGTTATATGCGGATGCCAGCGCGTTCCGTTCGTTTCGGGTGTTTCCAGTCGATGCCCTCAAGAAGCATGGATAACTGGGCCGGAGTAAGGTGCACCTTGCCGTCACGGGTGACCGGCCAGACGAAGCGGCCCCGCTCCAGGCGTCTGGTAAAGAGGCACAGTCCGTCACTGTCAGCCCACAACACTTTTATCTGGTCACCCCGGCGTCCGCGGAAGATGAACAGATGCCCGGAGAACGGGTCATCCTTCAGGACGTTCTGAACTTTTGAGGCCAGGCCGTTAAAGCCATTTCGCATATCGGTGATACCTGCAACCAGCCAGATACGCGAACCTGCAGGGAAAGATATCATCAGTGGCTGCTCCCTTTTATTTCGCGGATAAGTATCTGTAATAACGCCGGCGTCAGTTTACCTTTAAGCCTGAGAGTTCCGGCCGGCAGAACCAGCTCACAGCACAGACTGTCGGACGGTGTATTTATCTGCTCTGGTTCCTGTGCCGAGCCGGGATTTTATTATCCGGCTCCGGCGTTAACGTCACGGGAAGCAGTGCAGGCATATTTTTTCCGGAAGGCAGCAGGCCACCTTTCCGGTATTGATGGCGCCAGTTGAAGAGCAGGTTATCGTTGATTCCGTTTTCACGGGCGATCTGCGCCACACAGGCTCCGGGCTGCAGTGACTGCTCCACTAAGGCGATTTTAAATTCATAAGGAAAATTAGGCCGCCGGGGTAATGCCGATCAGTTAAGGATCAGTTGACCGATCCAGTGGCTGTGTAAGAATCCGGAAACGCTCACTTGTTTCCGGATTTTTTTATGCACATTGGA
>NZ_MIIV01000101.1:0-7590 GCF_001743015.1 Shigella sp. FC1567 | reverse complement strand
TTTCTGGTGCGTACCGGGCTGAGAGGCGGTGTAAGTGAACTGTAGTTGCCATGTTTTACGGCAATGAGAGCAGAGATAGCGCTGATGTCCGGCAGTGCTTTTGCCGTTACGCACCACGCCTTCAGTAGCGGAGCAGGAAGGACATCTGATGGAAATGGAAGCCACGCAAGCACCTTAAAATCACCATCATACACTAAATCAGTAAGTTGGCAGCATTACCGGCAGCACCTATACATGTAAAGACGATATCTCCAATTTCATATTCAGCAGGGTAATTAATATTCACGTTGTCATTCCATTGAAATAGATACGAATATACGTAATAGCATAAAAAAATTATTTTTTCAGGAGGTGCAATGTATATTTTTATTACGCATTTCTTCACTGAATACGTAATATTTAAATATTTGCTTCCAATATAACCTGTAGAATAAATCATACTGCGCCATTTTTCAGTTCATCGAGACACCTCGCAAGTTTTCTTCATCCTTCGCTGGATATCTATCCAGCATTTTTTTATCATACAGCATTATCTTTGATTCATTACGCAGGAGCGTCATGTGATAGGCAGACTCAGAGGCATCATCATTGAAAAACAACCCCCGCTGGTGTTAATTGAAGTGGGCGGCGTAGGCTATGAAGTGCATATGCCGATGACCTGTTTTTATGAACTCCCTGAAGCGGGTCAGGAAGCGATCGTTTTCACCCACTTTGTGGTGCGTGAAGACGCGCAACTGCTGTACGGTTTTAACAATAAACAAGAGCGCACATTGTTCAAAGAGTTGATCAAAACCAACGGCGTCGGCCCGAAGTTGGCGCTGGCGATCCTCTCCGGAATGTCAGCGCAGCAGTTCGTTAATGCCGTTGAACGTGAAGAAGTGGGGGCACTGGTGAAACTGCCGGGTATTGGCAAAAAAACCGCCGAACGCTTGATTGTTGAAATGAAAGACCGATTTAAAGGTTTGCATGGCGATCTGTTTACCCCTGCCGCCGACCTGGTACTCACATCACCTGCCAGCCCGGCGACCGACGATGCTGAACAGGAAGCGGTTGCCGCGCTGGTGGCGCTGGGCTATAAACCACAAGAAGCAAGCCGCATGGTGAGCAAAATCGCTCGCCCTGACGCCAGCAGTGAAACATTAATTCGCGAAGCCCTACGCGCCGCGTTATGAGGTAAAGGATGATTGAAGCAGACCGTCTGATTTCTGCCGGTACCACTTTGCCGGAAGATGTAGCAGATCGCGCCATTCGCCCTAAATTACTGGAAGAGTATGTTGGTCAGCCGCAGGTTCGTTCACAGATGGAGATTTTCATCAAAGCAGCGAAACTGCGCGGCGATGCCCTCGATCATTTGTTGATTTTTGGTCCTCCGGGGTTGGGTAAAACTACGCTTGCCAACATTGTCGCCAATGAAATGGGCGTTAATTTACGCACGACTTCTGGTCCGGTGCTGGAAAAGGCGGGCGATCTGGCAGCGATGCTCACTAACCTTGAACCGCATGACGTGCTGTTTATTGATGAGATCCACCGTTTATCGCCAGTTGTTGAAGAAGTGCTGTACCCGGCAATGGAAGACTACCAACTGGATATCATGATTGGTGAAGGTCCGGCGGCACGCTCCATTAAAATTGATTTGCCGCCGTTTACCCTGATTGGCGCAACCACGCGCGCAGGTTCGCTGACATCACCGTTGCGCGACCGTTTTGGTATTGTGCAACGTCTGGAGTTTTATCAGGTGCCGGATCTGCAATATATCGTTAGTCGCAGTGCACGCTTTATGGGGCTTGAGATGAGTGATGACGGCGCGCTGGAAGTTGCTCGTCGCGCTCGCGGTACGCCACGTATTGCCAACCGTCTGCTGCGTCGAGTGCGTGATTTCGCCGAAGTGAAGCACGATGGCACCATCTCGGCAGATATCGCTGCTCAGGCGCTGGACATGTTGAATGTCGATGCTGAAGGTTTCGATTATATGGACCGCAAATTGTTGCTGGCGGTAATCGATAAGTTCTTTGGTGGGCCGGTAGGTCTGGATAACCTGGCGGCGGCTATTGGCGAAGAACGTGAAACCATTGAGGATGTGCTGGAACCTTATTTGATTCAGCAAGGCTTTTTGCAGCGTACACCGCGTGGGCGTATGGCGACGACGCGGGCGTGGAATCACTTTGGCATAACGCCGCCAGAAATGCCGTAAGTCGGATTGGTCGCTCGCGACGCATCCGACAAATGTGTTCAGCGATAGATTAGCTGGCCTGCTTTTTCATCATACTGATAATAAATAACAGTGCTGCACATAGCACCACCGACGGACCGCCGGCGTATCGTAAAATGCGGAAAAGGTTAAACCGCCCGTTACGGCAACCATCCCCACCAACACAGCGACACCTGCCATCTGTTCCGGCGTGCGGGCAAAGCGACGTGCAGTAGCAGCAGGAATAATCAGCAGTGAAGTAATAATCAACGCGCCAACAAATTTCATCGCTACACCAATCGTCAATGCCGTCACCAGCATCAACAACAATTTCACGCGCTGTAATTTCACACCATCAACAAACGCCAGATCCGGGCTAATCGTCATCGACAGCAAATTGCGCCATTGCCAGAACAAAATAGCCACCACGATGACCACGCCAATCGCAATAGCGATGAGATCTTCTGGCGTCACTGCCAGCAAATCACCGAACAGGTAAGCCATCAAATCAACACGAATGTTAGACATCAGACTAACGACCACCAGGCCCAGCGACAGGGCACTGTGCGCCATAATCCCTAATAACGTGTCAAGCGCCAGCTGTGGATGTTTCTCCAGCCATACCAGACCGCCCGCCAGGAGCAGCGTAACGGCAATTACCGCATAGAATGGATTCACGTCCAGCAACAAACCAAACGCGACGCCAAGTAATGAGGCATGAGCCAGCGTATCACCGAAATAAGACATACGACGCCAGACTACAAACGAACCCAGCGGACCCGCGGCACAGGCGAGCATGATCCCGGCTAACCAACCGGGAAATAATAATTCAATCATGAGCGATCATTTCCCCGACGCAAAACAATTCGTCCCTGTAAATCGTGACGATGATTATGATGATGGCGATAGATACCCAGTTGTTCAGCACCACGAGGACCAAACATAGAAATAAACTCCGGATGTAGGGAAACAACTTCCGGTGTGCCGGAACAACAAATGTGGTGATTCAGACACAGCACTTCATCGGTTTTTGCCATTACCAGATGCAGATCGTGAGAGACCATTAAAACGCCACAATCCAGTTCGCGACGCAACTGGTCAATAAGGTCATATAACGCCACCTGGCCATTTACATCCACGCCTTGAGTGGGTTCATCCAGCACTAATAATTGCGGTCGATTTAACAATGCTCGCGCTAACAGTACACGCTGTGTTTCGCCACCAGAGAGCTTTTGCATCGGTGCGTTAATCAGATGCCCGGCCTGGACACGTTTCAGTGCAGGCAAAATATCTTCTTTATGTGTGCCAGGGCGTAAGCGTAAAAAACGGTTTACGGTCAGTGGCAACGTGGTGTCGAGATACAGCTTCTGCGGTACATAGCCGATGCGTAGTTTTCCGTTGCGCTTGATAACCCCTTCATCGGGTGTTACCAGCCCGAGCACTACCCGTACCAGTGTCGACTTACCTGCGCCATTTGGCCCAAGTAAAGTCAAAATTTTTCCAGGTTTAAGTTCCAGCGACACATCAGAGAGGACGCGGCGTTGGCCAAAAGAAACTGAGACATTTTCCAGGGAAACCAGACTTGTCATGTTAATTTTAGTCTTGCAGTAGTCATGAGATGTTATAATATCACACTTCTCATATTCATTACGATGATTGGTCGCATTATGTTACATAAAAAAACGCTTCTTTTCGCAGCATTATCCGCCGCTCTCTGGGGAGGTGCAACACAGGCCGCAGATGCCGCCGTTGTCGCTTCGCTTAAACCCGTTGGGTTCATCGCTTCTGCCATTGCTGATGGTGTAACAGAAACGGAGGTTTTACTGCCTGACGGCGCTTCAGAACATGATTATTCACTGCGTCCATCGGATGTAAAACGCTTACAGAACGCGGACTTAGTCGTTTGGGTTGGCCCGGAGATGGAAGCGTTTATGCAAAAACCGGTAAGCAAATTACTAGGAGCGAAGCAGGTAACGATTGCGCAGCTTGAAGATGTGAAACTGCTACTGATGAAAAGTATTCACGGCGATGATGATGATCACGACCACGCGGAAAAAAGTGAAGAAGATCACCATCACGGCGATTTCAACATGCATCTTTGGCTTTCCCCAGAGATAGCGCGGGCTACAGCGGTTGCAATCCATGGAAAATTAGTGGAACTTATGCCGCAAAGTCGAGCCAAACTTGACGCCAACCTGAAGGATTTTGAGGCACAATTAGCCTCAACCGAAACGCAGGTTGGTAACGAGCTCGCGCCGCTCAAGGGGAAAGGTTATTTCGTTTTTCACGATGCTTACGGCTATTTCGAAAAACAGTTCGGACTGACACCGCTTGGTCATTTTACCGTTAACCCTGAGATTCAACCTGGCGCGCAGCGTTTACATGAAATAAGAACACAGTTGGTTGAGCAAAAAGCAACCTGCGTTTTTGCTGAGCCACAGTTCAGGCCAGCGGTCGTTGAGAGCGTCGCACGAGGGACATCCGTTCGTATGGGAACGTTGGATCCCTTGGGGACGAATATCAAACTGGGTAAAACAAGCTATTCAGAATTCCTGAGTCAATTAGCCAACCAGTATGCGAGCTGCCTGAAAGGAGATTAATGAGGAAGTGATTACGTGCAACAGATAGCCCGCTCTGTCGCCCTGGCGTTTAATAATTTACCGCGACCACACCGCGTTATGTTGGGGTCGCTCACCGTTCTTACTCTGGCCGTCGCTGTCTGGCGGCCCTATGTTTATCACCGCGATGCCACGCCAATTGTCAAAACCATTGAGCTGGAACAGAACGAAATTCGTTCGCTCTTACCTGAAGCCAGTGAGCCGATTGATCAAGCTGCACAAGAAGATGAAGCCATTCCCCAGGACGAACTGGATGACAAAATCGCCGGTGAAGCGGGCGTGCATGAATATGTTGTTTCCACTGGCGATACGCTAAGCAGCATTCTCAATCAGTATGGTATTGATATGGGTGATATCACCAACTGGCTGCGGCCGACAAAGAATTGCGTAACCTGAAAATCGGTCAACAACTCTCCTGGACATTAACCGCGGACGGCGAACTGCAGCGCCTCACCTGGGAAGTGTCTCGTCGTGAAACCCGAACCTATGACCGTACTGCCGCTAACGGTTTTAAAATGACCAGCGAAATGCAGCAAGGAGAGTGGGTTAACAATCTGCTGAAAGGTACCGTCGGAGGGAGCTTTGTTGCCAGCGCCAGAAACGCCGGTTTAACCAGCGCCGAAGTGAGCGCAGTGATTAAAGCCATGCAGTGGCAAATGGATTTCCGCAAACTGAAAAAAGGCGATGAATTTGCGGTGTTAATGTCTCGAGAGATGCTTGATGGTAAACGTGAGCAAAGCCAGCTGCTGGGCGTACGTTTGCGTTCAGAAGGTAAAGATTATTACGCAATCCGCGCTGAGGATGGCAAATTCTACGACCGTAACGGTACTGGTCTGGCGAAAGGATTCTTGCGATTCCCGACGGCGAAACAGTTCCGTATCTCGTCTAACTTTAACCCGCGTCGTACTAATCCGGTGACCGGTCGCGTTGCACCACACAGAGGTGTTGATTTCGCCATGCCGCAGGGTACGCCAGTGCTTTCAGTGGGTGACGGTGAAGTGGTGGTTGCCAAACGCAGTGGCGCAGCAGGTTATTATGTGGCTATTCGTCATGGTCGCAGCTACACCACGCGTTATATGCACTTGCGCAAGATTCTGGTGAAACCGGGACAGAAGGTGAAACGTGGCGACCGTATCGCGCTTTCCGGTAATACCGGACGTTCAACCGGGCCGCATCTGCACTATGAAGTATGGATAAACCAGCAGGCCGTAAACCCGCTGACGGCAAAACTGCCGCGTACCGAAGGGCTGACCGGCTCCGATCGTCGCGAATTCCTGGCGCAGGCCAAAGAGATTGTGCCGCAGCTACGGTTTGATTAATTAACATCCATTCGCAGCCGGTACGCAGTCAGTACCGGCTTTTTTTATTTGGTGCGGGGCAAGTTGCGCCGCTACACTATCACCAGATTGATTTTTGCCTTATCCGAAACTGGAAAAGCATGGAAACGAAAAAAAATAATAGCGAATACATTCCTGAGTTTGATAAATCCTTTCGCCACCCGCGCTACTGGGGAGCATGGCTGGGCGTAGCAGCGATGGTGGGTATCGCTTTAACGCCGCCAAAGTTCCGTGATCCCATTCTGGCACGGCTGGGACGTTTTGCCGGACGACTGGGAAAAAGCTCACGCCGTCGTGCGTTAATCAATCTGTCGCTCTGCTTTCCAGAACGTAGTGAAGCTGAACGCGAAGCGATTGTTGATGAGATGTTTGCCACCGCGCCGCAAGCGATGGCAATGATGGCTGAGTTGGCAATACGCGGACCGGAGAAAATTCAGCCGCGCGTTGACTGGCAAGGGCTGCAGATCATCGAAGAGATGAGGCGTAATAACGAGAAAGTTATCTTTCTGGTGCCGCACGGTTGGGCCGTCGATATTCCTGCCATGCTGATGGCCTCGCAAGGGCAGAAAATGGCAGCGATGTTCCATAATCAGGGCAACCCGGTTTTTGATTATGTCTGGAACACGGTGCGTCGTCGCTTTGGCGGTCGTCTGCATGCGAGAAATGACGGTATTAAACCATTCATCCAGTCGGTACGTCAGGGGTACTGGGGATATTATTTACCCGATCAGGATCATGGCCCAGAGCACAGCGAATTTGTGGATTTCTTTGCCACCTATAAAGCGACGTTGCCCGCGATTGGTCGTTTGATGAAAGTGTGCCGTGCGCGCGTTGTACCGCTGTTTCCGATTTATGATGGCAAGACGCATCGTCTGACGATTCAGGTGCGCCCACCGATGGATGATCTGTTAGAGGCGGATGATCATACGATTGCGCGGCGGATGAATGAAGAAGTCGAGATTTTTGTTGGTCCGCGACCAGAACAATACACCTGGATACTAAAATTGCTGAAAACTCGCAGACCGGGCGAAATCCAACCGTATAAGCGTAAAGATCTTTATCCTATCAAATAAAAAAAAGCCTCTCAAATTATTGAGAGGCTGTACTCGATAAAAAATCTCAATGAGTGTTCCCACTATTTTGAGTTTTTAGGTTAGTACGCTATTGAGTTAATCGTAGCGTGATAATTTCAAAAGGTTTGAACTCAAGATTGCAATATTGATTGCAGGTAATGCTGCCAACTTACTGATTTAGTGTATGATGGTGATTTTAAGGTGCTTGCGTGGCTTCCATTTCCATCAGATGTCCTTCCTGCTCCGCTACTGAAGGCGTGGTGCGTAACGGCAAAAGCACTGCCGGACATCAGCGCTATCTCTGCTCTCATTGCCGTAAAACATGGCAACTACAGTTCACTTACACCGCCTCTCAGCCCGGTACGCACCAGAAA
>NZ_MIIV01000100.1:0-7594 GCF_001743015.1 Shigella sp. FC1567 | reverse complement strand
GCTGGCCGCTGTATGAATCACGCCTGAAGGGAAAGCTGCACGTTATCAGCAAGCGTTACACTCAGCGCATTGAGCGACATAATCTGAATCTGAGACAACATCTGGCAAGGCTGGGATGGAAGTCACTGTCGTTCTCAAAATCGGTGGAGCTGCATGACAAGGTCATCGGGCATTATCTGAACATAAAACACTATCAGTAAGTTGGAGTCATTACCCGGAAATAGATAATGAGTCAACAACACACAACCCAGGCTTCTGGCCAGGGGATGCTGGAACGCGTGTTTAAACTGCGCGAACATGGCACGACGGCACGGACCGAAGTGATCGCCGGTTTTACCACCTTCCTGACGATGGTTTACATCGTTTTTGTTAACCCACAAATTCTGGGCGTTGCTGGCATGGACACCAGTGCCGTCTTCGTAACAACCTGTCTGATTGCTGCTTTCGGTAGCATTATGATGGGATTGTTTGCAAACCTTCCGGTGGCGCTGGCTCCTGCGATGGGGCTTAACGCCTTTTTCGCTTTTGTGGTTGTCCAGGCAATGGGGCTGCCGTGGCAGATCGGTATGGGCGCAATCTTCTGGGGCGCTGTCGGACTGCTTCTTTTGACCATTTTCCGCGTTCGTTACTGGATGATTGCTAACATTCCGGTAAGTCTGCGTGTGGGTATTACCAGCGGTATCGGCCTGTTTATCGGCATGATGGGGCTGAAAAACGCAGGTGTGATTGTCGCTAACTCGGAAACGCTGGTGAGCATCGGTAATCTGACTTCTCACAGCGTACTTCTGGGTATCCTCGGCTTCTTCATCATTGCTATTCTGGCCTCGCGCAACATTCACGCAGCGGTGCTGGTTTCTATCGTGGTGACGACGCTGCTGGGCTGGATGCTGGGTGATGTGCACTACAATGGCATCGTTTCTGCGCCGCCGAGCGTAATGACAGTTGTGGGTCATGTAGATTTAGCCGGGTCGTTTAACCTCGGGCTGGCAGGGGTGATTTTCTCTTTCATGTTGGTCAACTTGTTTGACTCCTCCGGTACGCTGATTGGCGTGACCGATAAAGCAGGTCTGGCGGATGAGAAGGGGAAATTCCCGCGCATGAAGCAAGCGCTGTATGTCGACAGTATCTCTTCCGTGACCGGTTCGTTTATCGGTACTTCTTCCGTTACGGCTTATATTGAGTCCTCTTCCGGCGTATCGGTTGGCGGTCGTACCGGTCTGACGGCAGTGGTTGTTGGTCTGCTGTTCCTGCTGGTTATCTTTCTGTCGCCGCTGGCGGGAATGGTGCCAGGCTACGCTGCAGCTGGCGCGTTGATCTACGTTGGCGTGTTGATGACCTCAAGTCTTGCTCGCGTGAACTGGCAGGATCTTACTGAATCTGTTCCGGCGTTTATTACCGCCGTGATGATGCCGTTCAGCTTTTCGATTACCGAAGGTATTGCGCTGGGCTTTATCTCCTACTGCGTGATGAAGATTGGTACCGGGCGTCTGCGTGACCTTAGCCCGTGCGTAATCATCGTTGCGCTGCTGTTTATCCTGAAGATTGTATTTATCGACGCTCATTAAAATCGATAGCGCATTAAAAACCCGCCATGCATGATTACTGGCGGGTTTTTTATTTAGATCTTAACTCGCTGAATAAACTCACCAAATGCGGTCAATTGCCCGGTCAGGTGGTCCAGCGTACCCTGATCAATCACTTCTCCGGTTTGCCGATCAACTTTGTTCTGAATCACGCCGCCCATAAATTCCGGCTTGTTCATCACCATTGCATCGAGGAAAACCAGAATCTGGCGCAGGTGATACTGACAGCGCGCGCCGCCAATCACGCCCATTGAGCTGGTCTGAATCAACACCGGTTTACCGGCCAGCGGTTGATCCGGCAGGCGGGAAAGCCAGTCGATGGCATTTTTCAGCCCACCCGGTACCGAGTAGTTATATTCCGGCGTGACGATCACCACACCGTCAGCCTGACGGATCTGTTCCGCCAGAGCTTCAACCGTTGCTGGAAAACCTTCTTCCTGCTGTACGTCAGCGTCATACAGGGGAATGTCGGCAATGGAAGGTAACGCATTGACTTCCATGCTCGCCGGAGCAATTTTCGGCAGGGTACGTGCAACCATGCCATTAAATGAGCCTTTGCGCAGGCTCCCCAGTAACGTAACCACCTGCAATTTTTCAGACATAATGACTCCTGTGGTTGTCTATCAATTTGGCGAAAAAGACTTCACGGTAGAGAGCTGGGCAAAACGCATCATCCGGCTGGTAGGATTGTTGGCGCGGCTGTGAATATCCGGCAGGCTTTTCCAGCTGTGTTTGCCATCTAACTCCCAGACACTGAGCTTTTCAATCGCGGGCGTGACCGCCACGGACCACACCAGCACGTCCTCCGCGTCGCATAACGCTTCTACATGATTTACATGAGCACATTTCAGGCGTCCGGCAATGGGCAGCAGCTGCAGATCGCGCGGATCGTCATTCAAAACATCACCGGTTAGTTTTAGCACGCTTCGGCGCAGCGTGATGAGCTGCGCCCGCGCTTCGTTAGGATCGTTTTGTTTACTGATCCATAGCGATTCATTGCTGGAAAAGGTGTGGTTATCGGGCGCGTGTGGGCTATGAAACCCGCGCGTCGCACGCTGTAGTTCCATATCGAGGCCACATTCACCTTCGGTTGTTAACGCCACGCCAACCATATTCCCGGCATAGGAAATAGAAAACGAAGGCAAATTTTTATCACTGAAAACCGGTTTACCTTTCGGCAGGGTGACGATTTCCGGCAATTCGCCAATGCCATACAGCATGAACATCAGTTCTGCGAGTAAACCTCTGGACGCCAGAAAACGGCTTTGACGATGAGGGGGAATGTTTCGGGCTTCTTGATGACACTGGGAGGGGAGACGAACAGAAATCAGATGTCCTTCCGTTAAAATCCCTCGGGCAAAGTGAGTCGCCATTTTTCGCTCCATGCTTAATGGTCCATTATGAATATAAGAGTAATCATTTACTGGAATGATGGACAGACTAAAGCGGCTAAAAGTTCGATTCAGACAAGCTTATTACAACTTTTTTACATTTTATTGTGAAATTGGGTCGCGTTTCATACGATTCGGTTATGCCATCGACGCGTAAAGGTTTTTAATGGTTTCCCGTAACCAGACGATCTTCGGATTATGACTGTTCCGTTTATGCCACAGCAGGGTAAAAGGAACTTCCAGCTTTTTTTGCTGGCTTTCGTCAAACGGGAGAGGAAGAGCAACCAACGGCAGTTGATGGAGTTGATTGTAGTACTGACAGTAGCGCGGCGCGGTCGCCAGTAGCAGATTGTCGGGTTGCGCTGCCATAAACAGTGACTGCTCAAATTCCGGCAGGCTCATAGCAATCGTGCGTTCGCGCCCCAGCTCCTGTAACACATTGTCCAGCGCCCAGGTGTCGCTCTGTTCCCAGCAAATGCTGATATGCGGATAACGTAAAAAGGTGTCCAGATTCCACGTTTCATGCAGTGCCGGATGATCTTTGCGTAACCAGACGCAGGGTACATCACTAAACAGCACTTCATAATCAATGGCTAACGGTAGCGAGCTTAACAGCTCCCGCGAGCGAGGATGGCTTTCGCGACCGGAAAAACCAATATCCACTTCACCACGAGTAATGGCATCTAAGGAATCGTAATCCCAGTTACGTAGTTTGATGGTCGCCTGCGGGTAACGTTGGTAGATCCGTTTCGACAGCGCATTAAGCATGATCATCATCAGCGGCGATTCCGCCGCCAACTCAAACTTCAGGCCGCGCGGTGTCTGGTGGTGCGGTTTATCCAGCAGCAGATTGCTCATTTGCATCCATTCCGCCAGATTTTGCTCCATGCTGACCATTAGCGGTGTGGGCGACAGCCCCAGCGGTGAGTTCACAAAGAGCGGGTCGTCAAACCACGCTCTTAACTTTGCCAGCGACTTACTCACCGCTGAAGGGGTCACGTTCATCCGCTTCGCCGCTTTGGTCACGCTGCGCTCCTGCATCAGCAGTTGCAGACAGAGCAGCAGATTGAGATCAAGCGTGGTGATGGATTTCTTCATGAGCGGCAACGGGGCGTCCAGGCGCGACGAACATAATCAGCAACAGGCTCACTATGCTACAGGCAATCAGAATCCCGATCAGCATATTCCATGCGCCGATACCAACCACCGCTGCCAGCCAAATCCACAGTGACGAACCGCAAACCTGCGCAATACCTAAGGTCGAGCTGGCTACGCCCGCGCGTAATGAAAATGGTCCTAACGCCTGACTCATCGCTACGCCAAAACCTACCGAGAAACCGGCGCAAATCAGTGTGATACCAAACAGAGAAACCGCATGGGAAGGTGAAACGGCAAGGGTGATCCCCGCTGCAAGGAATAACACCTGCGAGGTGATCATCAACGTACGTGGCTTAAAAATTCCCAGCGCAAATGGCGTGGAGAATGAAACGGTCATGCTGACGCCAGCGGTCAACGCCATAATGGTGGCGTATTCTCCGCGCTCAAAACCCATGATTTCCATCAGCAATACCGGCGATGTATTGACGAAAGTGAGGATCACCGAAACGCTGAGGGTGGTGATAACAACACGGCTGAGGAAAAACCGATTAAGCAGCGACTCGCTATTTTCTCGTGGTTTGTCCGAAGCAGCGGGGGACGCTGGGCGCGTTTCTTTTAAAATAAACAAAGACAACATCAGTACCGCGATGCCCATCATTGCCATCGCCCAGAACAGACTCTGCCACGGGAATTTAAGCATAATCAGATGTCCGAGCACTGGCGCTAACACCGGAATGATGCAGGTAATACCGTTGAGTAATGACAGCACTTTAGCCCGACGTCGATCATCCAGCGTGTCGCGCAAAATGGCGAACGCCACTACGTAACAACAGCCTGCGCCCAACCCCTGTAGAAATCGGCCTGCAAGAAATAACGTGCTGGTTTCAGCCAGTGAACAGAACACCGAGGCAATAATAAATAGCGCCGCGCCGGGTATGGCGACCGGCTTTCTCCCTGAACGATCGGCCACTTTACCGGCAAATAACATCGCAGCTGCCATCCCCGCCAGATATACGGAGAACGCAATATGCAACTGCGCTTCGCTGGCATTGAGATCGGCGGCGATGCGCGGTAAACCAACGAGGTACATATCAATCCCGGCGGGATAAAGTAAAACCAGGGCAAAACTACAAATCAAAAAGCGGGACATGGGCTAAAGCGTCCTGATAGTAAGGTGACGCAAAGCATACGTGGTGAAGGAGGATCAGGCGAGTTGCCATTTGGACATAAGTGATTTCCTGAGAGGCAAGAAGCCAGCGAATGGCTGGCTTCTTGAAGGATTTAGCCAAATTTAGGTAACACGTTAAAGACGTTGCCGAACCAGCACAAAATCACGGTTATACCAAAGAGAATGACAATCGCCGGAATAAGATTGCCGCCCCAGACCGTGAACATCTGATTGGGAAACTTCTTGCGAGCTTTGATTGCAAGCACTGCGGGAATAATGACCGCCCAGATGGTGGCGCACAGCCCGGCACCGCCGATCCCGTAAATAAAGCCGTTCGGGAAGATCAGATACAACAACGCAGGTGGCAGGAAGGTTAACAGCACGGTTTTGAAACGCCCGCCGTGGGAGTTATCAATCTTAAACAGGTCCGCCAGATAATCGAACAACCCCAGCGTGACACCAAAGAACGAACTGGCAACAGCTAAGTTAGAGAACACCAGCAGGCAAAACTCGATAATGCCGTGCTGTTTGGTGCCGAGGAACGATTTCACCAGCGAATCAACGTTGCCGCCTGAGGAGATTATCGCCTTAAAGCTTTCGCGCGGAATATTCCCCATCGTGCAATAGAGCCAGAAGAGATAAATCACCAGCGCCAGCAGCGAACCAAATACCACGCTTTTGATTAACTTATCTTTGCGTTTTCCATAGCAAATAATCAGGCTGGGAATATTGCCGTGGAAACCAAATGACGCCAGACACACCGGCAAAGCCATAAAGATATACGGGAAGTAAGACGTTCCCGCAGTGGTGCTGGTGGCATCGCGCAGGATGGAGTAATCGACCTGGAAGAAGAAAGAACCAAACACGATCACAAAGGAGATAATCTTCAGCCCGAGGAACAATGAGGTAATGCGACTGGCGGCTAACGAACTTATCCACAATACGCTGGCAACGAAAATGGCTGTGCAGATCCCGACAATACGTGGATTAGCGTGATAGCCCAAATTCATTGATATCGTTTCACTAATGATCGCACCATTAGCAGAGATATAGGCATAAGTGAGGATATAGAGAACGAAGGCAACGGTAATACCGCTGATAATGTTCCAGGTGTTACCGATTAAATCTTTGGTGATGGTGTTAAAACTGGAGCCGACAGGATAATTTAAATTTGCTTCTAATAACAATAACCCGGAATGAAGCATTGAAAACCAGGCAATGATAAGGATAAAGGCACCCCAGAAAAACCAGGCACCGGCAAGATCAACAGGTAAAGCAAACATACCTCCACCAATTACTGTACCTGCTATAACCATAACACCCCAAAATGCAGAGTGCTTTTTTTCAGCTTGATCAGTCATGATGCCACCTTTAGAGGAAGGCTATTTTTGTTATTGAGGATGTAGGGTAAGAGAGTGGCTAACATCCTTATAGCCACTCTGTAGTATTAATTAAACTTCTTTCAGTTTTGCGGTGAAGTGACGCAATACTTTTGGTTCGTAGGTAAAGGTTAATCCTTTAATATTCGCCGCGTTCTCTTTCACATGTTTAAAGGCTTCAATAATGAAGTCCATATGTGTTTGAGTATATGTTGCGCGCGGAATGGTTAAACGCAGCAGTTCAGCCGGGCATGGCAGTTGTTTACCGGTTTTCGGATCGCGGCCTAACAGGAAAGAGCCAATTTCTACCGCACGGATACCGGCGACTTTATACAGCTCGCACGCCAGCGCCTGTGCCGGGAACTGGTCTGCCGGGATATTCGGCAGCAGTTTACCGGCATCAACGAATGCCGCGTGACCGCCCGCCTGCTGGCAGACAACGCCAATCTCTTCCAGACCATCGACCAGATACTGTACCTGCGCGATACGATAAGCCAGCCAGTCGAGATTCATGCCGTCATACAGACCTACCGCCAGACGCTCCATCGCGCCGCCTTCCAGGCCGCCATATGTCGGGAAGCCTTCCTGCACCACGCAAAGGGTTCTGCACTCGGTGTACACATCAAAGAAGCTGTCGTCTTTCATGCACAGCAAGCCGCCCATCGGCACCATCGCATCTTTCTTGGCGGACATCGCCAGCATATCGGCATATTTGTAGGTTTCGCGGGTAATGACTCCAACTTACTGATAGTGTTTTATGTTCAGATAATGCCCGATGACCTTGTCATGCAGCTCCACCGATTTTGAGAACGACAGTGACTTCCGTCCCAGCCTTGCCAGATGTTGTCTCAGATTCAGATTATGTCGCTCAATGCGCTGAGTGTAACGCTTGCTGATAACGTGCAGCTTTCCCTTCAGGCGTGATTCATACAGCGGCCAGCCATCCGTCATCCATACCACGACCTCAAAGGCCGA